>JANNKN010000670.1:0-11604 GCA_031396315.1 Deltaproteobacteria bacterium | reverse complement strand
GGGTGCGGCGCCGGCGATAGCCGACGTGGGCGCGACGCCGTTCGCCGCGGGCAACGGGATGTCCGCCGGCCCGAGCGTCTCGACATCACTGAGCGCGATCGCGCGCTCGATCGTGTTCTCGAGCTCGCGAGCATTCCCGCGCCACGGCTGCGCGCGCAGCACCGCCAGCGCCTCGGCCGAGACGAAGCGCTTGCGGCCCTCACCGTGCCGCCGCAGGAACGCCTCGACGAGCGCAGGGACGTCGTCAGGCCGCTCGCGCAGGGGCGGCACCTGGATCGGCACGACGTTCAGGCGGTAGAACAGATCCTCGCGGAAGCGGCCTGCCGCGATCTCGGCGGAAAGGTCCTTGTTCGTCGCGGCGATGATGCGCACGTCCACCTTCACGGTCTGCGTGCCGCCGACCGGGCGGATCTCGCGATCCTGCAGCACCCGTAACAGCTTGCCTTGCAGCGCAAGGCCCATGTCGCCGACCTCGTCGAGGAACAACGTCCCGCCGTTCGCCTTCTCGAACAGGCCCCGCTTGTTCGTGTGCGCACCCGTGAATGCGCCGCGCACGTGTCCGAACAGCTCGCTCTCGAGCAAGCCCTCGGGAATCGCGGTGCAGTTGATCGGTACGAATGGCTTCTCGCTGCGCGCGCCGTGGAAGTGCAGCGTGCGCGCGATGACTTCCTTGCCCGTGCCGCTCTCGCCCGTGACCAGGACGCTCGCGCGGCTGTGCGCGATGCGCTGGATCAGCGCGATGATGTCGCGCATCGCGGCGCTCGTCCCGATCAGTTCGCCGAGCTCGCCGGTCGTTTGCACCGCGCGGCGCAGCGTTTCGTTCTCGCGGGTGAGCGCCGAGCGCTCGATCGCCCGGTCGACCGCGAACGTCACTGCGTCGGGTTCGAACGGCTTCGTCACGTAGTCGAACGCGCCCGCGCGCATGGCCTCGACCGCAGAATCGATCGTGCCGAACGCCGTCATCAGGATCACTGGCGCGTTCGGTCGGAGCCGCCTCAGCTGCCCGACGAGCTCGATACCCGAGAGCCCCGGCATCCGGATGTCGGAGAGCACGACGTCGAACTCGCGCTCCGCGGCCAGCTCGAGCGCCGCCTTGGCCGAACCGGCCTCCTCCACCCAGAGCCCGCGCTCCTTGAACAGGGACGAGAGCATCTCCCGCATCGCGCGGTCGTCATCCACCACCAGGATCTGTGCTGTGTGTCGCATGCTCGCCATGCCCTAGCAGGCAGCGTGCCAGCAATGAGACGTCACCGAGCGGGTTTCGGTCGAGAGAGCGTGTCGTTTTGTACCATTGACAATGAAAATTGTGGCTCCCTGACGCAGCTCACTCAGCGCCGAGCGTGACGCGGAACTCGGTTCCACCCGGCCCGCTCGCGACCAGCTCGATCTCGCCGCCGTGGTCGTGCGCGATGCCCTGGGCGACTGCGAGGCCGAGGCCATGACCCTGCCCGGCCTCTTTGGTCGTGAAGAACGGGTCGAAGATGCGCGCCTGGGCGGGCGCCGGGATCCCCGTCCCGGAGTCCGCGATCCGGACCTCCGCGCCGCCGCCAGCCAGCGGAGCGATCGCGATGCGCAGCTTCCCGCCGTTCGGCAGCGCGTCGATTGCGTTCATGATCAGATTCAGAAACACCTGCTGGAGCGCCTCGGCGTCGGCGAGGATCGAGTGCGTCTCTGCGAACTCGCGCACGACCTCGACGCGCCGCCGCGTGAGCCGCTCGGTGAGGAACGCGAGCGTGCCATCGAGCAGCGACGCGAGCGCGACGGGCACCCGCTTGCGCCGAGACGACGACGGCCGAGCCATGTTGAGCAGGCTCTCCACGATGCGCGCGATGCGCGCGATCTGCGCCTGGATCGTACGCAAGCGCCAGCGCGCATTGTCGTCCTGGACGGCGGGCTCGAGCAGCTTGGCGTGGCCTTGAATCACGCCCATCGGCGTGCCGATCTCGTGCGCGAGGCCCGCGACGAGCGTGCCGATCGAAGCGAGCCGCTCGGCGGCCTCCGCGCGCGCGCGGCTCGTGCGCAGCTCGACGCCGGTGCTCTCGAGATCGCGCGCCAGCTTTCGGCTCGCCTCGGCGAGCTGCTGGTTCAGATACTCGAGGTCGCGCTCGCGGCGGTCGACGTAGGTCTCGAGCGCGAGTGCGGAGTCGAGCCGAACGCGGCGCGCGAGCGTGAGCTGGATCGCCTGCGTCTTCCCAAGATCGCCCGGAAACGCTTCGCCGATCAGCGGGGAAAGCAGCGACATGTAGAGCGAGTAGGCGCCGAGGTACCAGGTCGGCGCGAGACCGATGCGTTCGTGGACGGCGCCGATGTGCCGGCGCTGCGCGAGATACGCCTCGTCGATCGCGGGGCTCGCGAGGCTGAGCAGGTAGCTGCGTTGGAGCACGAGCAGCCGCTCGGTGGCTTGCGGGTCGCGCAGCAGCTTGCGCGTCTCGGGAAACGAAAGCAGGTGGCGATAGAACGCTGCGACGAGCTCGTCGGCGTTCTTCTCGAGCACCGGCCCGAGCTGAGCGAGCAGCGCGAGCTGTTCCTCGGTGATTTCGTAGAAGGCAAGCAGCGAGGTTCGCTCGGACTCCATTCGGGCAGCATGAACCGATCGCGGGCCGTGTCAACGAACGCGTGAGCGCGTGGCGCAGACCGGGCCAGCGATCGAGGTGGAGCGCCACACTGCGCTCCCGTTGGACCGGATGCGACGCCCAACGCTGGCGCCGAAACCCGGCACGGCGCGTGCAGTCCGCGGAGCCACGGAGGAACCCATGAGACGCCAACGCTCGAAGACCCACGCGGCCGCGGCGCTGCCGCGCCCGAAGACGAGGCCGGTGCGCTCTGACCCTTACGCGCTGCGCGCCAAGCTGCCGGACCCGAGCGCGTGTACCGAGTGCCACGCGATCTATCGCGCGGGCCGCTGGGCTTGGGGCGCGCCGCCGGCCGATGCGGGTCGCGTCGTTTGCCCGGCATGCAAACGCATCGCCGACGGCTATCCCGCAGGCGTCGTCGAGCTGCGCGGCGAGTACATCGCCGGGCATCGCGAGGAGCTCGAGCACCTCGCTCGCAACATCGAAGAGCGCGATCGCGCCGAGCATCCACTGAAGCGCATCATCTCGATCCAGAGCAACGGCGACGCGCTCGAGATCGCGACCACGGATTCCAAGCTCGCGCGCGGGATCGGCGCCGCCCTTCGGCGCGCACATCGCGGCACGCTTCGGCTGCCCGCCAGCTCGCGGGAGAGTTTGGTGCGGGTAACCTGGACCCGATGAAACTCTCAGACCGCGTGGTTCGAGTGGCTGTCCTCGTTTGGGTCGCCTGCGCTGCGCTCGCGTGCAGTGAGCCGCAGCCGCCCGCCGGCGGTGCGGCGCTGTTCGCCGAGCACTGCGCCTCGTGTCACGGTGCGAACGGCGCCGGCGAGGGACCGCTCGCCGCAGACCAGGCGGTGAAGCCCGCGAACCTGCGTACGATCGCGAGCCGGAATGGTGGCCGCTTCGATGACGACGCGGTGCTCCGAGCGATCGACGGCCGCCGCGCCGTAGCGGCGCACGGGCCGCGCGACATGCCGGTTTGGGGCGACGTGTTCGAGAGCGAGTTCGCCGCCGAGGGGGCGCCCCGGCCGGCCGCCACTTCGGTGATGCGCGCGCAGCTTCTCGCGGATTATCTGAAGACGCTGCAGGAGCCGTAGTCCGCGAAATCAGAGCTGCACGCGCTCGCCGTCATGCGGCACTACCGCCGCCCAGCCGAGTTCCCCATCGATGCGCGCCGCGAGCGCGCGGGCGGCCTCGGGTTCGCCGTGCACGACGAAGCAGATCTCCGGGGCGGCCTCCGCACCGCCGAGCCAAGCGAGGGTCTCATCCGCATCGGCGTGCACCGAGAAGCCCGCGAGGTTCACGACCTCGGCGCGCACGGGCACGTAATGCCCGTTCAGCTTGATCGCGCGCTCGCCGCGCGCGAGGCGATGGCCACGCGTGCCAGGCACCTGGTAACCCACGAGCACGACGCTGCAGCGCGGATCCGGGAGATGGCGCGCGAGATGCCGTAACACCCGCCCGCCAGTCGCCATGCCCGAAGCCGACACGATGATGCACGGCCCAGCGCCGCCCGCTTGCAGCTCGCGCGACTGCGCGAGCGTGCGCACCTCGCGGAGATCGCCCGGATCGAACAGCGCACCGTCACCGCGCAAATCCGGCCTGATCTCCGGCCAGTGCTCCGCGATCGCGCGCCGGTAGATGCCGAGCGCGGCGAGCGCCATCGGGCTGTCGACGTACACCGGAAGGCGCGGCGCAGCACCGCTCTGCATCAGCTCCCGGAGATGGATCAAGATCACCTCGGTGCGGTCGACGGCGAACGCGGGAATCACCGTCACGCCGCCGCGCTCCGCGGTGCGCGCGATCGCCGCACCGAGCGCGCCGACGACTTGCTCGTTCGGCGGGTGCAAGCGGTCGCCGTAGGTCGACTCGCACACCAGCGCATCGACGCGCGCGAGCGGCTCCGGCGCCCTCAACAACGGATGCCCCGGGCGGCCGAGATCGCCCGAAAAACCCAGGCGCTTGCCCGACTTCTCGTCTTCGAGCACGAGCGTCGCAGCGCCGAGGATATGGCCCGCTCGCGAGAAGCGTGCGCGCAAGCCGGGCGCCACCTCGAAGTCAGCGCTGGTTTCCACGCGGCGGAATTGCGCGAGCGAGCGCAATGCATCCGCTTCGGTGTAGAGCGGCAGCGCCGGCGCGTGCTTCGACCAACCCTCCGCGTTGGCGATGCTCGCGTCCTCTTCGTGCAGCCGCCCGCTGTCGGGCAGCACCACACCGCACAGCGCTTCGGTCCCGCGCGTCGCGAATACCGGGCCCCGAAAGCCCTCGGCGACGAGCCGCGGCACGAAGCCCGCGTGATCGATGTGCGCGTGGGTGAGCACGACGGCGTCGAGCTCGCGCGGCGGGATCGGGAACGGGGCCCAGTTGCGGAGACGCAGGGCCGTCGCGCCTTGAAACAGCCCACAGTCGACGAGCACACGCGCGCGCTCCGTGCGCACCAGGAAGCGGCTGCCCGTGACGGTCTCGGCGGCCCCTAAGAACTGCAGCGTCGCGCTCATGCCGAGCTCCTCTGCGGATGCGACTTTCAGAAGCCGAGCTCGACGAGGCCTTCCGCCTGCTCCGCGTGGGCCACGGCGAAGCCGAGCTGTGCTTCGCTCTGCGCGTGCACCTCGAGCAACGGTTGCCCGCGCTCCACCACGTCACCCGCCCGGCACAGCATGCGGAGGCCCGCTGACGGGTTGGCGGGTGCGCCTGCGAGCTTCGCGATGCGATTGATGCCCAAGCAGTCGAACGTGCGCACGCGACCGTCGCCACGTGCGGCGACGATCGCCGTGAACGGCGCGGGCGGCGGCAGATCGCGGGCGCCCTGCGCCGCGCGGATCGCTTCGAAGCGCAGGAGCGCGGCACCCGAGTCGAGCGCCTCCTGCGCCGCGCGATAGCCCCCCGCGTCGGGCACCGCGCCCGCGCGCTCGAGCAGCCGCGCGGCGAGGAACAGGCTCTTCTCGCGCAGGTCGCGCGGCGCATCCGGCTTGCGCTCGAGCACCGCGATTACGTCGAGCGCTTCGAGGCGCGGGCCGACGCCGCAGCCGATCGGCCCGCGCGCGTCCGTAATCACTACGTCGAGCGAGATCCCGATCGCGTCGCCGACGTGATGGAACAACTCGGCGAGCGCTTCACCCGCGCGGTGGCTGCGCACCTTCGCGCTCGGGCCTACCGGCACGTCGATCAGCGCGTGGGTCGCGCCCGCGGTCTTCTTCTTCGACAGGATCGAGGCGATCATCTGCGCCTCGGTGTCGATCCCCATCGGCCGCTCGACCGTGATCAGCACATCGTCCGCAGGCGCGAGATCGAGCGCGCCGCCCCACGCAATGCACGCGCCGGTTTGCGCCACCACGCGCCGGATCTGCGCTGGCGTCAGCGCCACTTCGGCGAGCGTACCCATCGTGTCCGCCGTGCCCGACGGGCTCGTGATCGCGCGCGACGAGGTCTTCGGCATGATCAGCCCGAGCGCGGCGACGATCGGCACCACGATCAAGGTCGTGCGGTTGCCCGGGATGCCTCCGATCGAGTGCTTGTCGACCACGATCTTCGCGTCCCACGAGAGCTGGGAGCCGCACGCGATCATCGCTTCGGTGAACGCCACGAGCTCCGCGCGATCGAGCTGCCGCAGCGCACAAGCGAGTACGAACATCGCGAGCTCTGGCTTCGAGTAGCGGCGCGCGCAGACGTCGGCGAGCACCGCGTCGAAATCGCCGCGCGCGAGGCGGCCGCCGCGCAGCTTCTCGCGCACGCGCTCGACGCTCTCCGGCGCGGGCGCATGCGTCGCACCCACGCGCGCACCCTCGGCCTGCGCGAAATCGCGGAACGCGACGTCCGAGAGCCCGATCTCATCGCGCGCCAATAGTGAATCCGTGCAGAAGTTGAGCACGCCCGTCAGCTCGCGGCCGTTCGCGCCGAGCAGCCGCACGCGATCGAGCGGCTGGAAGCCGAGCCGACCCTCCGCGACCGCGCCCTCGTGAATGAAGACGACGTGCTCCGAAAGCGTGTCGATGCCCATGCGCCGCAGCCGAAACATCAGGAGCTCGCGTGGGCGACGGGACCGGACAGCAGCGCATCGGCGATCAGACCGGCCGTTTCGATCGCGTTGGTCGGGTGCGGGAGCGTGTCGCACGAGAGAAAGCGCGCGATGCGCGCCTCGCGAATCCGCGCTTCGGCGCCGGGTGCGATGATCGCGTGCGCGACCACCGCGTCGACCTGCTCTGCGCCGGCTTCGAAGAGCGCGCGCGCCGTCGCCGCGAGCGTCGCGCCGGAGCTCGCGATGTCGTCGACGATGACCGCGCGGGCACACGGCGCGCGGACACCCGCCGGCAACGTGACGAGCACGACGTCGTCGCCCACGCGCTGCTTGTGCGCGACGACCTGCGGTAGGCCCGCCGCCTCCCCGATCGCACGCACCCACGGCTCGGACTCCTCGTCGGGCCCGACCACCCAGCAGGGTTCGCCCTGGGCCGCGAGCCACTTCGCGATCGCCGGCGCCGCCGAGAGCGCGAGCGTCTCGCACGGCACCACCTCACTCAGCGACGCGATGCGGTGCAGGTGCGGCTCGACGCACACCACGCGCTCGAACGCGCCGCCGAGCAGCTGGCCGAGCACCCGCTGCGAGACTGCCTCGCCGCGCGCGAAGGCGCGATCCTGCCGCATGTAAGGGAGATAGGGCGCGACGAGCGTCACGCTCTCCGCGCCGCCGTCTCGCAGGGCAGAAGCCGCGAGCAGCAGCTCGAACAGCTTCGCGTTCGGATCGTGGAGCGAACGCACGAGCAGCGCGTGCTCGGTTCCGGGCTCGACCCGCACGCGCGTCTCGGCGTCTGGGAAATAGTGGAGCGCGACACGCGAGAGCGGCGCGCCGAGCGCGCTCGCGAGCCGCCGCGCGAACACGAGCGAATCCGGGAAACAATGCACGGCGAGGTGCGTGGTCCGCATCAGCATCGCGTCCGCCTGCCGCGCAGCTGACTAGGAGAGCCGGGCGCGCAGGTGCTCGAAGCCTTCGCGAAGCTCGCGCGCGAGCAGCCGCACCGCCTCGCGCACGTCCTCGGCGTCGCCCTTGGAATCCTTGCGGATGCCGTCGAAGCGGCCCTCGAGCCGATGCCAGCGGTGCTCGAGCTCGCGCACTCGATCGCGCAGGTCGGCCTTCCCGAGCTCGCTCTGGACGCGCAGCTCATCGCGCAGCTGCCGAAACGCATCGACCTCTTCATTCAGTAAGTCGCGTAGCTCTGCCATGAGAAATCCCTCCTTGCGGGTCACGGAACCAGAATTGGAGCAGGAAGTGTGCCGAGTGCGCTGCGCGCTCCGGCTCGCTCGCGCAAGTGCAGCCAGATCGCGCCGGACGCAAGTGCCGCAGCGAAGCACCAGAGCGACACGAAATCGTCGGAGAAGTGCGCCAGCGAGGCGGCGAGCCCGAGCACGAGCGCAAGGCCGAACGCCCGCACCCAGCGGTAGCTCGACGCGACAGGCGCGCTGACCGCCAGGAAATAGACCGCGACGACTTCGTGCCGGAGCGGGCGCGCGAGGCCGTAGAACAGATGTCCCGTGGTCTGCTCCACCGCGAGCGGGCCCCGCACCAGCGAGCCCATGATGAAGACCGCCGCGCACGCGCCGGCAGCGCACAACCACTCCTGCACGCGCTTGCGCCGCGCTGACGGCTCGATCAGCAATGCGGCGAGCGGCACGAATATCGGCCACAGGAAGAACGCAAAGAAGATGTAGGCGTGACTGAAGACCGCGACGACGGCGTCCTCGCCGTTCGCGAGCCCCACCCAAATGATGCCCTCGACGAACTGCTGCGCCGCGAACAGCAGGGGGATGTATGCGAGCGGCCGCTCCGCAGGTGCCGGGCCACGCGCCAACCCCGTCACGCCGATCACGCCGAGGACGGCACTCGCGGCAAAGCTCGCTTCCGCGGAGAAGCACATTTCTACGCGTTCGTTTCGATCAGAGACGCGCGCTCGAGGGCGAGGGCCGCGCGGCGCCCCGCGAGCGCGAGCGCGACCGCGCCGACGAGCAGTGCGACAGCCGCGAGCGCGAGCAGCGAAGCCGCGAGGTCCGGCGCGGGAATCGGATCCCCGCGGTCGCCGTAGAACAGCTCGAGCGTGCGGTGGGCCGTTTCGAACAGGCGGAAACCCACTAGCGCGAGCGCGCCACCGATCGCGGCGAGCGCACCCATCGCGCAGGCCACCCATCCGCGGCGGTGTCGAGGCAGCATCGCCTTTGTGGATGCACGTGGGGTGCCAAGCCCAACACGGCACGCCGTGTGCATTTCTCAAAGCAAAGAGGTGAGAACGAATGCAAGCCCGCGAGAACCGCGCCACGGCGATTGAGGCAGCACGCGACGCAGCGGCAGACAGCGCGGCAGTTCGTCGCGCTGCGCGGCGATTCGCCCCAGCCACGGCGGCGCTGTGGATCGTGAGCACTGCCCTCGCGTGCGCGCCGACGGAGCCACCTCCGACCGAGCTGCCGAGCACGCCGGCACGCATGGCGGGGATCGTCTCGGCACTCGAGATCGCGCTGCCCTACGCACAAGAAGGGGACGCCTTCTCGTCGCCGGAAGCGCGCTCAGAATTGCGCAGCGCGCTCAGCGAGCTCGCGGACAACGCCTCTGCGCTCGAGCTGCACGGCGGCGACGACACGCCCGGCTTCCGGTTTTTTTCGCGGCGCTTGGCGGACGACGCTGCCGAGATCTCGAAGCGCTTTCGCGCGGGGAGTACCGATGAGGCGCGCTTTCTGCTGAACGGCGTGGTCGACGACTGCGCAGGCTGCCACGTGCGCCTGCCCGACCCGCGCGAGCATGGCGTCGGCGTTCCGCTCACCGCGCGGCTCGCGAGCGCGACGCCGCGTACCCGCGCGAAGCTGCTCGTCGCGACGCGCCAATTCGACGCTGCGCTCGCGAGCTACGAGGCGCTCTTCGCGACGCCGACCGTGTCGCCCTCTGCGTTCGACTTCGAAGGCGCGATCGAGGACTACCTCGTCGTGGCGTTGCGCGTGCGCAGCGACTTCGCGCGCGCCGAACGCACGCTGGCAGCGCTCGAAGCGCGCGGCGACGCGCCCGCGTATCTCGCGCAGCTGCTCACGAGCTGGCGCGCAGCGCTCGCAGAGCTCGCTCCGCTCCGCGACGCCTCGACGCTCGTGGAAGCGCGCCAGGTGCTCGCGAGCGCGGACTCGCTGCGCCGCTTTCCCGCCGACCGCAGCGCGCTCGTGCACGATCTCGTCGCGTCCGCCCTGTTGCACCGCGCACTCGCGCGCGGGCTCGCGAGCCCCGACGAAGCCGCGGAGGCGAGCTATTTGTTGGGGCTCGCCGAGCTCCGCAACGACCCATCGCGCGGCTTGCCGCAAGCCGAGGCGTATCTCGAGGCCGCGATCCGTGCGGCGCCCGGGAGCGACATCGCGCGCGAGGCGTACGCCGTGCTCGAAGAGCAGACCGTGCTCGGCTGGATGGGCTCCGGTGGCTTCGACATGCCGACCGACGTGAGCGAGTGGCTCGCCGAGCTGCGCGAGATCGCGGACTAGATTCCGACGCCCGCAAGGGCGCGGGCAAGCGCGGCGACCGATTCCGCGAGCTTCGGGTGGCTGGTCTCGAAACGGGCGGTCAGGTCGGTCGCTCGGTCGGCGAGCGTCTTCTGCTGCGAGCCGAGGGCGCGCTCGACATCCTGCAGTACCAGTTCGAGTTCGGCGCGTTGCTCCGGTGTGAGGCTTCGAGAATCCGCCAGCGCGGCGTGCAGCTTCGCGACGGCGTCGTGAATCGTGGACGTGCTCATGCGCGCGGGCGTAGCAGCGTTTGTGCCGCCGCGCTCCAGCTCGCTCGCAAAGGGGAGTCCGAGCCGTGCTGCGCAGGGCCACACAACCCGGGCGAAGCGTCCCGTGCGCGCGAGTCGCGAACGCGCAGCGCGGCGTGGCTCTGGCATACGGCTTGCGACGCCGCTGAGCGCGCGCACGCGCGAAGGAGGTGGCAACGATGCCCGGCCCGGCTGCTCACGAAGATGGCCTCGGACTCCGCATGCGCCGCGAAGCCCTGCGCGTCGCGTCGCAACATCACCAACTCGACCAATTCCACGAGGTGTTCGAGAACGCGCTGGCACGCGGCGACGCCGCCAGCGCGCAGCTGTCGTTCGCGCGCTTCGCGGACGCGCTCGAGGCGCACTTCTCGTTGGAGGAGCAGATCTACTTCCCCGCGCTCCACGGGCGCGACCCCACCTCGGCGCCCGCCCTCGCAGAGCTCGTCCGCGAGCACGACGCCCTGCGCGGTGCGCTGGACGAGATCCACGGCGCGCTACGCGCTCGCGATCTGCCGGCCTGCGACGCGGCGATCGGAGCATGGCTGCCGCGCCTCGTGCTGCACGAACGGCGCGAGGAAGCGTTGATGACACAGGCGGCGAGCTGACGGCGCGCCGCGGAGGAAGGACGATGCTGGAACGAGGCCTCTCACGACTTCAGCAGCTGCTCGACGCAGCGGGCGTCGACTACACGCAAATCCAGCATCGCCGCGACTTCCACGCCGCGAAGACGGCGCTCGACACATTCACGCCACCGCACGAGTTCGCGAAGACCGTGTTCGTCTGGGTCGACGGAGCGCCGGCGATGGCGGTACTGCCTGCGAACAAGCAGCTCGCACCGTCGAAGCTGCGCAAGGCGATCGGGGCGAAGCAGGTGCGCGTCGCCACCGAAGTCGACCTGAAGACCCTCTGCGCAGACTGCGAGCCCGGTGCCGCGCCGCCGTTCGGCGTGCTCTATGACCTGCCGGTGTATGCGAGCCTCGCGCTCGAGGCCGACGAGGAGATCACCTTCAACGGCGGCACCCACGACGCTGCGATCCGCATGCGCTTCACGGACTGGAAGAAGCTCGCGAGCCCGAAGCTGGTGAGGCTCGCCAAGCACGAGTGATCTCAGCGGCGCTCGGCCGTTCGCGCTTGCCTCGACCACTCCCTCAGAACTGCGCGGTCCGCCTGCGAAAGCTTCGCGTCGGGATGCAGCGGCAAGTAGAACCAGAGCGGCATCTCGTCCTCCTCCACTTCTTCCCAGCTCTCGTCGAGCAGCTCGCGGC
>JANNKN010000418.1:0-7628 GCA_031396315.1 Deltaproteobacteria bacterium | reverse complement strand
CAACTCGGTCGGGTCGTCGAGGCCGGGCGCGCTGCCCATCTCGCGCGCGAACAACTCGCCGATCTCCGCTTTTTTGAGATGGATCGCGGGCATTACGATGTGGCTCGGTGGTTCGCGCCGGAGCTGCACGATGCGCTCGCCGAGATCCGTATCGACGATCTCGATGCCGTGCGCTTCGAGGTGCTCGTTCAGCCCGCATTCCTCGGTGAGCATCGATTTGCTCTTCACCACGCGCGTGACGCCGCGCTCCCGTAACAGCTCGTGCACGATCGCGTTGTGCTCTCCCGCGTCGCGCGCCCAGTGCACGGTCGCACCGCGCTGGCGCGCGTTGGCCTCGAAGCGCTCCCACAGCTCGGGCCAGCGCGCGAGCGCGTCGCGCTTGATTGCTGCGGCCTCGCTGCGCAGGGCCTCCCAGTCGGGGACGGCGTCCGCCGCGCGATCGCGTTTCGTGCGCACGAACCAGAGCGACTGGTCGTGCCAGCTGGTGCGCGCCTCGTCTGCGACGAACGCGGCTGCGCGCTCCGGGTGATTCACGGGTTCCCCGCGCGCTGTGAGCTGCGCGCCGCGAGGATCTCGGCCACGTGCAGCATGCGCAGCGGAAGCTTGCGGCGGCGTGCGACGCCTTCCAGCTGCAGCAGGCAGGAGATGTCCGTCGAGGTGACGACCTCGGCCCGCGCGGCGAGCTGATCGGCGAGGCGATCGAGCGCCATGCGGCACGAGACGGCTTCTTCCTCGACTGCGAAGACACCGCCGAAGCCGCAGCACTCATCGGGCCGTGCGAGTGGGACGAGCTCGACGCCGGGCACGCGCTCCAATAATACCCGCGCTGGGTCGAGGCGCGGTGGCTCGCGCGTCTCGCTGGGCGAGCCGAGGCGCAGCTCGCGCAGCGCGTGGCAGCTCGCGTGCAGCGCGACGCGGTGCGGGAACTCGGCGGACGGCTGCGCGCTCACGCTCGCCTCGCTGTGCGCAACCAGGAACTCGCACAGCTCGAACACGCGCTCCCCGAGCGCGCGCGCCTCCTCGCCCGGAACGAGGTGCGCGAGGTGCTTGCGCAGCGTCGCCGCGCAGCTGCCCGAGGGCGCGACCACGGCGTCGTAGCGCGAGAACGTGCGCGCGAAGCTGGCGGCGAGCTTCGCCGCGTCGCGCGGCGCGCCCGCGCTGAGGAACGGCTGTCCGCAGCAGGTTTGCCCGCGCGGAAACGCGACCGCGAAGCCGCGCGCCTCGAGCAGCTCGAGCGCCGCGATCCCCACCGCGGGCCGCAGCTGATCGACGTAACACGGCACGAACAGGGCAACGGTGCTCACAGCCGCGAAGCGTAAGTCACGTTCGGGGACGTTCCTCTTTGTTTGTGACTTCGGGGACAGTCCTGCGTTCAGGGCCGGCACCTCAGGAAAGGAGGAACGTCCCCGTGCTTCACCTTGTCGGGTGGAATGGCAGTGCGCTTCGCGCCGGCCGTCGCAACGCTCGGCGCGAGCCGATACCTTGCCGCTCTTTGCGACGGCGAGTGAAGTGAAACGCGGGAACAGGATCGAGGGCAGAGCGTGATCGTGATCGGCCTCACTGGGGGCATCGCATCGGGTAAATCGACCGTCGCGCGGGAGCTCGCGCGGCGCGGTGCGCGCGTGATCGACGCCGACAAGCTCGGGCATCGCGCGTATGAGCGTGGCAGCCAGGCGCAGCGCCAGGTGATCGCCGCCTTCGGCCCCGAGGTGCGCGCAGCGGACGGCACGATCGACCGAGCCGCGCTCGGCGCGCGGGTGTTCGGCCGGCCCGATCAGCTGAAGCGGCTCACCGACATCGTGTGGCCCGAGATCCGGCGGCTCGCGCAGGCGGAGATCGCGGCGATTCGTGCCGCCGAGCCGAGCGCGGTCGTCGTGCTCGAGGCGGCGGTGCTGTTCGAGGCGGGCTGGGAGCCGCTCGTCGACGAGATCTGGGTGGCGGTGGTGGAGCGCGCGACCGCGGTGCAGCGCGCCACAGCGCGCGGTGGGCTCAATGCCGCGCAGGTCGAGGCGCGCATCGACGCGCAGCTCACGAATACCGAGCGCCGGCAACGCGCGCAGATCGTGCTCGACAACGCGGGTGACGAGGCGGCGCTCGTTCGCCAGCTCGACGCGCAATGGGCGCGCATCGCCCAAGCGGCGCGAGCGCGCGCGTGAACCTCGACCTTCACAGCCACTCCATCAAGAGCGACGACGGCCGCGCGCAAGTCGATAATTATTGCTTGTGGATCCGCAAGCGCGAGCTCCCGATCGACGGCTTCGTGCTCACCGAGCACCGCCAGTTCGATTTCGAGTCCGACTATTCCGCGCTCGCCCGCGAGCACGGGCTCACCATTCTCAAGGCCAGCGAAGTCGAGACGGAGTACGGCCACGTACTCGTGTTCGGCGTGACGCCAGCGCTCGTCGCGGAGTTCAATTTCGCGGATATTCGGCTCCCGCTCGCGAAAGTGGTCGAAGCGAGTGAGCGCCACGGCGCCGTCGCAGTTCCGTGTCACCCCGGTCGCCCGCGCGTCGGCATGTGCGCACACATCGGCGAGCGCGGCGTGCCGGCGGGAGTGCGCATCATCGAGACGTTCAACGGCGGCAGCCGCGGCAGCGAGGATGCCGACGCGCAGGCGATGGCGGCGCGGCTGGGCTACCTCGGCATCGGCGGCAGCGACGCGCACATCGTGAGCCACATCGGCCGCTGTGCGACGCGCTTCGCGCGCGACGTGCGGAGCGAGGGCGAGCTGGCCGAGGCGCTGCGCGCCGGAGAATTCGAGGCGGTGTCGTGGAAATCGAAGAGCTGAAGAGCAAGTTCCTCAACAAGGATTTCGACCAGCGCGAATTCCCCGTGCGCGCCGAGGCGATGGTCGATTTTGCGCAAGCCGTCGGCGAGACGGCGCCGCACTACACCGATCCGAGTCACCCGGAGTTCCGTGCGGTGCCGACGTTCTCCGCGCGCTTCCACGGTCGCCGCATGTTGCCCGAAGACTTCCCGCGCCTCGGCGGCATCCCGCTCGACGCCGGAAAAGCCGTAATGCCTCAGGCGCCGATCCGCGCCGGCGTCACGCTGGTCGGCCGCAGCCACCTGCACGAGGTCTACGAAAAGACGGGGCGCTCGGGGCGCATGATCTTCCTCGTCGCGCGCATGGAAGTGCGCGATCCCGCGAACACGCTCGTTTCGATCGTCGACTCGCGGATGGTGATTCGCGAGAAGCCGCCCAGCGAGGATGCGAGCAACGGTGCGAGCGGAGTCGGAACGTGACCGTGCGCCGCTTCGAGGACGTCGAATTCGGTGAGGAGCTGCCGCCGTTCGAGCCGGATCTCACGCTGCCGAACGTGCGCAAGTTCGCGCGCGCCGCTGAGATGATGGCGCCGCGCTTCACCGATCACGAGGGCGCGCGCAAGGAAGGCTTGCCGGGCGCACTCGTTCCCGGCGTAATGAGTCAAGCAATCCTCGTCGCGATGATCCACCGCTGGGCCGAGAACGCCGAGCTCGAGAAGATCGACACCATCTTTCGCGCGCCCGTAATCGCCGACCAGGTACACAAAGTGAGCGGCGTGGTGACGAACCTCGAGGCCGAGCTGCGCATTGCCGAGATCGACCTCACCGTGACCAACGCGGCCGGTGAGACGCGAGTGTTAGGGACGGCGCGCGTCAAGTTGACGTGAGCCGGGCGCCAGCCGGCGCTTCACTTCAGGCGCCTTTCACGTAACCCAGCGCCTCGACGATCTGGCCGGCCCGCACGCGCATCAGGTTCACGCCGCGGATCGACTCGCCATCGCCGCTGCCGAAGCGGTACCGCCAGCGAATCACGGCTCGCTCGCCCGCGACGAACACGTCCTCGAGCGAGAACTGCGTTTCCGTCGCGCCCGCGAGCCCCTGCCAGACGGCGACACACGCGTCCCGCCCGACATGCCGCGATCCGTTCGGCGCGGGCTGCGTGTTCTCGAGCACGCAATCTGCCGCGACGAGCGCGCTCAGCGCAGACGGATCGTGGAAGCGAAACGCGTCGTTGAAGCGGCGCATCACCTCAGTGGTTTGGTTCTGCAGCTCGAGCTCGCTCATCGCTGCGCCGCCAGCTCGGCGCGGTAGAGCGCGAGCTCCTCGGCGAAGGCGCGTGCGACGCTCGGCCGCCCGTGCAGGCGCGCGTGATACGCCTGGATCGCGGGCCACTCCGCGAGCGAGACGCCCGTGGCCGCGGTCCAGTTGAGCACCGTCACGAGGTACGCGTCCGCAATCGAGAACGCGTCCAGCAGGTACTCGCGCCCGCCAAGCCACTTCTCGAGCACGCCCATGCGCAGCGCGAGCTTCTCGCGCGAGTAGGCCTTCACCTCGGCGGACGCCTTCGCGTCGAGCAGCGGCACGAACACCGCCTTGTGCAGCTCGGTGCCGATGAAGCCGAGCCACTCGCGCAAGCGCGCTCGCGCAAGCGTGCCCTCTGGAGCCAGGCGCGCCTCGGGGAAGCACTCGGCCAAGTACTGCAACACGGCGGTGTTCTCGGTCAGCAAGTCGCCACCTTCGGTTCGCAATACCGGCACCTGGCCCAGCGCGTTGATCGCGAAGAAGTCGCCGCCGTCGGCGAGGCGCTTGGTGCGCGTGTCGACTCGCACGTAGTGCGTGTCAGCGGCTCGTGCGCCCCCCTCGTAAAGGCAGATGCGGGAAGCGAGCGAGCACGCGAGGGGAGCGAAATAGAGTTGCATGGGGGTTCTCCGGTGTGGGCGCGTTTTGTACGATATGGGACATAAATACCGGGAGCAACGAAATATGTCCAGCGCCGAACAAAAAGAAGCCGACGCACCGCGTCGCGGACGGCCGCGCCAATACGACCCCGAGACGGCGCTCGCGCGCGCGACGAAGTCGTTCTGGCGCCAGGGCTTTTCGGGCACGTCGTTCGACGCGCTCGCCGCATCGACGCGCATGAGCAAGCCGAGCTTGTACGGCGCCTTTGGAGACAAGCGCGATTGGTACCTCGCGGCGATGGATCGCTACGCCGAGCGCTCGCGAGTCGAGATGGAGGCCGCGCTCGCACGCCCGGTGTCGCTCGCGAAGGGGCTGCAGCGCGTCTACGACCTCGCGCTGGCCTCGTACTTCAGCGACGCGAAGACTCCGCTCGGTTGCTTCCTGATCGGGACCGCGGCCAGCGAAGCCGCGCGCGACGCGGACGTGCGCGAACGCCTCGGCGCGGGGCTGGCCGCGTTCAACGCCGCGTTCGAGACGCGCCTCCGCGCCGCGCGCGATGCGGGCGAACTCACGCGCGGCGCCGACCCGGCCCTGCTCGCCGAGATGGCGTCTGCGGTGCTGTTCTCGATCGCGCTGCGCGCGCGAGCCGGACACGCGCGCGCCTCGCTGCGCGCGTTCTCGCGGAAGGCGGTCGCGCTGTTGTGTGCCTCGTGACGCTCCGCAGGGCGTGTCAAGATGGAAGCGGAGGGCCAGGTCATGCCGTGGACGCGCCGCGTCGGATTCATCGGATTGTTCGCGCTCGCGCTCGCCTGTAGCGAGCCAGAAGCCGCGTCGCCCGCCGGCGACGCGGCCTCGCCCCCGCTGCCGGCTGCCGCGCCGGCAGCTCCCACGGACGACATGCAGGTGCCCCCGCCACTGCTGCCACGCGGTCTGATCACGAACGAAGCCGGCGTGACGCCGGGTTACGTGCTGTTCAATCCTTCGATGTCGGATACCGCCTATCTGGTGGACAACCTGGGCCGCGTGGTTCACATCTGGAAGACCCCGTACGCGCCGGGCGGAGCGATGGAGCTGCTGCCGAACGGTCACCTGCTGCGCGGCGCGCGCGATCCCGAGATGTTGGGCTTCAAGACCGGCGGCACCGGTGGCATTTTGCAGGAGCTCGATTGGGAGGGGCGCGTCGTCTGGGAGTGGAAGCTCTCCGATGCCGGCCACGTACTCCACCACGACATCGAGGTTCTTCCGAGCGGCAACGTGCTCGTGCTCGCCTGGGACGTGAAGACGCCCGCGGAAGCCAGACGCGCGGGGCGACGAATCGACCAGATCCCCGAGCAGGGGCTGTGGCCCGATGTGGTGCTCGAGATCGAGCCACTCCGTCCCCGCGGTGCGAAAATCGTCTGGGAATGGCACGTCTGGGATCACCTCGTACAGGACCACGATCCCGACGCGGATCATCATGGAGATCCCGCGCAGGCGATCGGCCGCCTCGACCTGAACGCGGGCGCGCATGCGCCGCAGGTCGACCCCGCGCAACTCGAGCAGCTAAAGGCGCTCGGCTACGTCCCCGCAGACGCCACGCCAGAGGATCTGCGCTCGGACTTCTTGCACGTGAACGCCGTCGCGTATCACGCGGGCCTCGACCAGATCGCGCTGAGCTCGCCGGTCATGGGAGAAGTCTGGATTCTCGACCACGGCACGACGACCGTAGAGGCGAAAGGCTCCTCAGGCGGACGCGCCGGGCAGGGCGGCGATTTTCTGTATCGCTGGGGGAACCCGGCCGCGTATCGCCGCGGGAGCGCCGCGGAGCAGATCTTCTTCTATCAGCACGACGTGCGCTGGATTCCGGACGGCTGGCCCGGCGCGGGCAATCTCATGGTCTTCAACAACGGTCGCGGGCGACCCGGCGGAGCGTGGTCATCCGTCGACGAGTGGACGCCTCCACGCGGCGCGAACGGGCGTTACGCGCAGCCGAGCGCAGGCGCCTTCGCGCCGGCGGCGCTCGCGTGGCGGTACCGAGCGCCCGATCCGGCGAGCCTGTTCGCTCCGGTCATCTCCGGCGCGCAGCGGCTCGAGAACGGCAACACCCTGATCTGCGCGGGCACCGGCGGCCGCTTTCTCGAGGTGACGCCGGCCGGAGAGATCGTGTGGGAGTACCGAAATCCGTTCTGGGGCGACGTGCGCAACGTCGATGGCAGCCTGCCGCAGCCGCGCATCGACGAGCGGCCGTTTGCCGTGTTCCGTGCGACGCGCGTGCCCGCGGACAGCCCGGAGCTAGTCGGGCGCACGCTCGCGCCGCTCGATCCGCAGCCCGCGTGGTACGAGTGGAAGCCGAAGGCGCCGTGACGAACCGCGGCGGCACCGCACTCAGGCCGGCTTGAACAGCGGGATCGCGAGCTCCTCGTGAGGCTCCCACTCTACGCTTACGCGCATGCCGATCTTCACATCGCGCGTCGGATCGGCGACGCCTGTTAGGTTCGACAGGATGCGTGGACCCTCGTCGAGGTCGACCCACGCCACAGCAAAGGGAATCCTGCCCCTGAAGAACGGGTGGTAGCTCTGGCGGATCACGCTGTACGAGTAGACGACGCCGTCTCCCCGAGAGGTTTGCCACGAGAGCGCGCTGCCAAGGCACGACGTGCAGTGCGCGCGCGGGTGCCAGACGACGGCGCCGCAGTCGTCGCACTGCTGATACGTGAGGCGCTGCTCCTTCGTCGCGGCCCAGAACGGCGCGGTGTCGTGCTCCTTCAGCGAAGGCAGCGGGCGCGTCGCGGGCGGCTTCTGCGCTGCGGGTGCGGACATCTCTAATCCCTCCCGAGGATGACGGTGCCGGCGCAGTGACGGCTGCCGAGCATGCCGCCATTGCCGTGCGCGACGGCGAGCCGCGCGTTCGGCACCTGAGAAGTCGACTCGCCGCGCAGCTGCCGCGCGGCCTCGATCAAGAGGAAGATCCCGCGCATGCCGGG
>JANNKN010000663.1:0-4047 GCA_031396315.1 Deltaproteobacteria bacterium | reverse complement strand
GCGATCGGCGCCGGCGCGGGCCTGTTGTTAGGCGCCGCGCACGGCAGCGAGGGCGCCGGCTACGCGGGCAACGCGATGCAGCGTCGCTACGACCACGCGTACCTCCAGTGCATGTACGCGAAGGGGCATCAGGTGCCCGCGCCGCGCGGCGTCGCGCAAAACGAGCGACGCTGGCGCGACGACGACGGCTTCAACGACCGGCGCGAGCTGCGCGAGCGCGCACGGGAGCGCCATGGCCTACCGCCGGGCGAGCCCATTGAGGATTGGTCGCCGCCACCTCCGCCGCGCGGGGAGCCGCCGCCTCCGCCCCCGGATGTCGAGTAAGGCGCGCCGAAAGTAGTGAGGCCGCCGCGCGCAGGGCGCACGACGGCCTCGATTCTTGCGGAGTGACTCGGCGCGGCGCCCTGCCGCGCGGGCATCAGCCCATGAAGAACGCGTTCAGCTTGTTGCCGTCGAGGTCGCGGAAGTAGCCGGCGTAGAAGCCGTCGCCGCGCGGGCCCGCCGGGCCTTCGTCCTTGGCGCCGAGCTCGAGCGCCTTCTTGTAGATGGCGTCCACCTGCGCCTTGCTGTCGACGCGCAGCGCCACCATCACGCCGTTGCCGACCGTGGCCGGCTTCTTGTCGTACGGCTGCGTGAGCGCAAGGCCCGCCTTGTCCATCGACGTGCCCCACATGATGAAGGCGCCGAAATCCATCAGGCGTTTCGCACCGAGGGTGCCGAGCAGCTCGTCATAGAATTTTCCTGCGCGGGCGAGATCGTTCGTTCCGATCGTGACGTAACCGACCATTGGGGGAGCTCCTGGTTGTTAGTGCGGCCGCGGGCGCGCGGACGCGAGAAAACCGTGGGGTGAGTGACGGGGATCGAACCCGCGACCTCCAGAGTCACAATCTGGCGCTCTAACCAGCTGAGCTACACCCACCACGAAGGCCAAGCAGGGTAACGGCGCCGGGAATCGCGCGCGACCGAAGCGCGGGGGTGCTTGGGCGGGCTGGCCTGGAGGGCGCTATCCGAGCGCCGCTGAGGGCACGAGCGCGGATCGCGATGCGTGGTGGCGCTCGAACGCGTCGACCAGCGCCGCGCCGACGCTGAGCCCGTCCTGCCGTTCCTTCGCGAGATAGCTCTGGACCCCGAGTCGGCCCGCAAGGCTGGCTAGATCCGTGTCGTCGTTTCCGGTGAGGACCACGACCGGAAGCCAACGCGCGACCTCTCCCGCGACGGCGAGGGTGCTCCACTCCTCGCCGTCCGGCAGGCGAAGGTCGAGCAGCAACGCGTCGAACGAATCCCGCTCGAGAAGCTCGAGCGCCGTCTTCAAGTCGCTCGCCTGAACCACGTCGAGCGTGACGGGGCGAAACCACGCGAGCCAACGCGCGAACAGCCGCGCCGCGTCCGGGTCGTCCTCCACGTGCAGAATGCGAAGAGCGCGATTGAGCTGAATCAAGGGGACTCCGTCTCTCACAGCCCTATCGGTGCCTGGCGCTCAGGCGGCCGTCAAGATTCATGCACGCGCGGTTGACACCGTTCGCCAGGTTCTCGCGCGGCGAACGCGGGCGCACCCACCGAGCCGGTCGCGGCGAGCAGCTATAGATAGGGCGTCGCCCCGGTAGCTCAGGGGATAGAGCGCCTGCCTTCTAAGCAGGTGGTCGTAGGTTCGAGTCCTACCCGGGGCGCCACGGAGGCGGCTGAGCGACGCGGCCGCCGTTCACGCCCTCGAGGAGGGCCGTCACGTCGTCGCGAGAAGTTGGGAGCGCGCGCGACGTCGGCCGTCGGGCAGCGCTTCACTCAGATGACCCATTACGGGCCGTCCCACGGCTCCCTCTCCATCTGTAGAGTGGGAGCACCGTCGGGAGCCCGCCCATGCGAGCTGCAGGCCGCGCGTTAGGACTGCTCGGAATCGCCCTGTGCTTGTCACTCGCGTTGCCGAGCGACGCCGGGGCGCAGGAGCGGAGACGCCGCAACCCCGATGAGATCCTGCTCCGAGCACGCACGTTCGAGCCGCAACAGCGCGCCTCCTCGCCGGCTCCGGCGCGCGCGCGCCACCTGATCGTCCAGCTCGAGGACGGGCGCACGCAGGCCGGCCTCGCGCAGCTGCGCGCGAGCGGCATCCGCGTGCTCGAGTGGGTGCCGCGCAACGCCGTGTCCGCGTTCGTGCCTGCCAACGTGGATCCGACCACGCTCCCGTTCGTGCGCTGGGCCGGTCCGTTGCGCACGTCCGACAAGCTCGACGTGCGCGTCGCGCGCCGAGAGGGCCGCCTGCGCGTGCTCGTCGACTTCTTTCCCGACGTGCTGAAACCGCAGGCTCTGGACGCCGTCGCGGCGAGTGGCGGGCAGGCGATCCCGCGCCGCCGGTTGCGCTCGAATTCGCTCCTGGTCGAGATCGAAGCGCAGAACCTCCCAGTGCTCGCGGCGAGGGACGAGGTGAGCTTCGTGTATCTCGCGTCGCACGCGATCGAGCGCGACGCCGGCTTCCAGGCTTGTGCCGGTGCGATGACGCATGGCGGGCTCCTCGCCAACTACGCAGTGAGCGACGAAGGCTGGGACGGGCCTGGGCTCGGCAGCGCGGCACTGCAGTACTTCTTCTTGAACGGCACACCCGACGTCGTCGGGGAGCAAGGCGAGGTGTTACGGGCATTCGCAACCTGGAGCGAGGCGGTGGCCATCTCGTGGTTGCCGGCCGGGAGCGCCGCTCAGGGACGCACCATCGACGTGCTCTGGGCGAGGGGCAGCCACGGCGACGGGCAAGCTTTCGACGGCCCGGGCCAGGTCGTCGCGCACGCGTTCTCGACCGCGGCGGTGAACTCCGAGCCGATCGCCGGCGACATCCACTTCGACGAGGACGAGCCCTGGCAGATCGGCGCTTCCCTCGACGTCTTCACCGTCGCGCTGCACGAGGCGGGGCACTCGCTCGGACTCGGACACTCGGCGGACCCGCGCTCGGTCATGTACCCGTACTACAGCAACGTCGTGAGCGGCCTCGCGGGCGACGACATCTGCGCGATTCGCTCGATCTACGCGAGCTCGGGTCGAACGCTCCCCGATTGCTACGAGCCCGACGACGTCTCCGCGCAAGCGCGTCTCGTCCAATCCCCGGCGACGGAGAGCCACTCGATCGCGCCGATCGGCGACGTCGACTACTACACCTTCACGCTGAGCGAAGTCTCGGACGTCACCCTCACGGCGTCTGGTCCGCTCGGCGACGCGCGAATCTCGCTGTACGACGCGAGCGGCGTCGAGACCGCCTTCGAGGAGGACTCGGGCTCGGGATTCGTCGCGCGCATCGAGCGCACTCACTCGGCAGGCAACGAGCTCGCGCCCGGGCGCTACCTCGTTCGGGTCGAGGAAATCGGAAACGACGCGGCGATCGCTGGCTACGACTTCGCGATCGATGCGCGCGCGCTTCGGCGCGACGCCTACGAGCCCGACGACACTCCGGCGCAAGCGGGCACGCTCTACCCGGTGCTGATCTTCAAGCACTCGATCGCACCGCTCGGCGTCGTGGACTTCTACCGCTTCGACCTTGCTCAGGATTCGGAAGTCACGATCACGACTTCAGGAACCGCCGGCGACACATTCATGACGATCTACGACGCGAATGGCGTCGAGGTCGCCTCCGACGAGGATTCCGGCGCCGGCCAGTTCGCACGCATCGAGCGCACGCGGACCGCCGGCGCTCCGCTTCCGGCCGGCAGCTACCTCGTGCGCGTCGAAGAGAGCGGCAACGACGCGGAGATCACAGCCTACGACATCGTGCTCGACGTCGTGAGCCTGCCGAGCCGCGACTACTCCGAGCCCGACGACACGCTCGCGACCGCGCGCCAGATGACGGGGAACTTCCTTGGCGAATCTCGCAGCCTCGCCCCGATCGGGGACGTGGACACTGTCGTGCTCAGGGTGACCCAGCTCTCCGAGTTCTCCGCTGAGACCTATCGCGACGCCGGCACCGGCACTCTCGAGCTGTCGCTGCTCGATGCCAACGGGAACCCGCTCGAGACCGTCACGACCCCCGCTGGCTCGCCTCGCGCTCAGATCGATCGCACGCGGGTGGATCGC
>JANNKN010000353.1:0-1639 GCA_031396315.1 Deltaproteobacteria bacterium | reverse complement strand
GATGGGCTGGAGCGCGCCCGTCTCGGGATTCGGGTCCAGCGCCGCGGCGTGGGACGCACACGCTTCTGCGGTCGGGAAATCGCGGTTGAACTCTTCCGGAATCTCGATCTCGAGCGAGGCATCTGCGGCCTTCAACGCCTTCAGCTCGTGCGCATTGCAGACGCTCGTTGCAATCAGCGGCTCAGCGGCGGACGCCGAACCGGAAATGCCGGGCGCAAAGAAGAACGCGGCGCCAGCCGCGAGCGCGAGGACGGAGAACAGAACCAGACGTCCGGGCGGGCGATGGCTTCCCATACGTTGTCCGAGGCGCCCCCTGCGTGGCTTGAGTTCCTGCTGCGCGATTCACCGTCATTGGACATGCGGTGCTGACCGAAGGCGCGCGCTTCTTAGCGCCTTCCATTTCTCAGTTCAATGCTGAAAGAGGCCGCGGTTTCGACGGATTTTGCGGCGTCGAATGCAGCGCTCGCACCGGTAGAATGGCGCGCTTCGAACCCACGCAATCGGGAGCCTCGTCATGGGCGACGCCTGGATCATCGACGCCGTTCGCACGCCGCGCGGCAAGGGCAAGAAGGAAACCGGCGCGCTCGCGAACGTGCATCCGCAGGAACTCCTCGCGCAGTGCCTGAACGCGCTGCAGGCGCGGCACGGCTTCGACGCGAATCACGTCGAGGACGTGATCGCGGGCTGCGTGTCGGACGTGAACGATCAGGCCGGCTGCATCGCGCGCAACGCCGTGCTCGCCGCGGGCTGGGATCCGAAGACCGCGAGCGGCGTGACGCTGAACCGCTTCTGCGGCTCGGGCCAGCAGGCGGTGAACTTCGCCGCGATGGGCGTGATGGCCGGCCAGCAAGAGCTTGTTATTGGCGGCGGCGTCGAATCGATGTCGCGCGTGCCGATGGGCTCGAGCGGCGGCGGCCTCGACGGCAACAACGCGCATCTCGTCGAGCTCCATCCGCTCGTGCCGCAAGGCATCAGCGCCGACCTGATCGCCACGCTCGAGGGCTTCTCGCGCGCACAGCTCGACGCGTTCGCCGCCGAGAGCCAGCGCCGCTGCGCAGTCGCCCAAAGCGAGGGTCGCTTCAGCGGCTCGCTGATCGCGGTGAAGGATCTCGCGGGCAAGCTCGTGCTCGAGCGCGACGAGTTCCCGCGCGCGAGCAGCACCGCCGAATCGTTAGGGAAACTCTCGCCCAGCTTCGAAGCGCTCGGCGCCTACGTACCGAAGGGCGACACGCGCTCGATGGATCAGCGCGCGCTCTCGCGTTACCCGCAGCTGAAGGGCATCGAGCACGTCCACCATGCGGGCAACTCGTCGGGCATCGTCGACGGCGCGGGCGCGGTACTCGTGGCCTCGCCCGATTACGCGCGCGCCCACGGATTGAAGCCCCGCGCGCGCTTCATCGCGATGGCCACCGCGGCGGACGAACCGATCATCATGCTCACCGCACCGACGCCCGCGACCGAGCGCTGCCTCGCGAAGGCGAAGATGACGATGAAGGACATCGACCTGATCGAGATCAACGAGGCGTTCGCGGCGATCCCGCTGAAGGTGATGCGCGACCTCGGCATGGATCCCGCCAAGGTGAACGTGAATGGCGGCGCGATCGCGCTCGGCCACCCGCTCGGCGCGACGGGCGCGATG
>JANNKN010000662.1:0-1446 GCA_031396315.1 Deltaproteobacteria bacterium | reverse complement strand
CGCGCTTCTCGGGTTTGCCTCGCGCACGCCTCGCAGCGAGCGCGGCGCTGCTCTCGATCGCGGCGCTCTGCGCGCTCGCGGCGCGCGCACTGCCGGCCTACGGGCCGCGCTGGGCACTCGGTGCGGCGGTGGCGGCGGGCGGCGGCGCAATTCTGGTGTGGACACCGCGCGTGCGCGGCTCGGCCTTGTTACTGGCGGGCGCCGCGTTGTTCCTCGTCTGGCAGGGCGCGCAGCACGTGCAGCGGCTCGCGCCGAGCGTGAAACCCGCTGCGGCTGCGCCGAGCGTCCTGCTCGTCACGATCGACACGCTGCGCGCAGACCGCGTCGGCGCCTACGGCTACTCCGCCGCGCGCACGCCGAATCTCGATGCGCTCGCGAAGCGCGGCATCCTCTTCCGCACGGCCATCTCGCACTCGTTCTTCACCGGGCCGTCGCACGCATCGATCCTGACGGGGCTGCTCCCCACTACTCACGGCTTCTTCGTGAACGGCCAGCGCCTCGACGCAAAGTTCTCGACGCTCGCCGAGAGCTTCGCGGCGGCGGGCTACGTGACCGCGGCGTTTCCGAGTGCGTGGGTGACCCAGGACGCCGCCTCCGCGTTGCCGCGCCACTTCCAGTATTCCGACCAGGATCTGCGCGAGCACCGCGAGTGGCCGCTCGCGATCTGGCGCTGCGTCGCGCTGCGGCCGCTGCGTGCGCTGCTCGAAGGCGCGAACACGTGGCCGCCCTACCGGCCCGCAGCCGCGACCGTCGATCGCGCCTCCCGCTGGCTCGAAACCCAGGCGGGCACGCCGGTATTCGCTTGGGTCCATCTATTCGACCCGCACCTGCCGTATGCGCCGCCCGCGGATCTGCGGCCCGCGAGCGCCGAGCGCGTGAGTGGCGAGTGGTACGGCCTCGATGCAGCCGCACGCCGCGAGATCGTGGTCGATCCCGAGAAGACCGCGGCGATGCACGACCTCTACGACGCCGAGATCACCTACACCGACCGCGAGCTCGGCCGGCTGGTGACGGCAGCGCGCGCCGCCGCACCCGGCGGCCGCCTGCTGCTGGTTGTTACGGCCGATCACGGCGAGCCGATGGGGGAGCACGGCCACTTCTGGCAGCGCGACCTCTACGACGAGACGCTGCGCGTGCCGCTCGTGATCGTGCCGCCGGAGCCCAGCCAGGGCTTCGCGAAGGAAGTCGCCGCCCAGGTGCGGCTCGTCGATATCGCGCCGACCCTGCTCGCATGGTTGGGCCTGCCGCCGCTCGCTCAAAGCGACGGCGCGAGCCTGCTGCCCTTGGCACGCGCGGAGACCTTCGTTTCGCCCGGACCCGCGATCGCCTCGTTCCACCCCGGCTCGGGGGATTTCCAACCCGTCTCGACCGCCGTCCGGACAGATGCATTCAAGTGGATTGCGAGCGAGGCGGGCTGGCGCTCGCCCGATCGCTGGTTCGACGCGC
>JANNKN010000330.1:0-7634 GCA_031396315.1 Deltaproteobacteria bacterium | reverse complement strand
GCGCCTAGCCAGCTCGTGGCGTCGAGGTGCTCGGTGGGTACGGCGCCTGACGCAAGCGCGGCGATTGCGAGCGTCACGATTGGGCCTGCGGCGAGCAGTGCGGAGACGCGCGAGGCTTCCCAGTGCGCGAGCGCGGCGGCGAGCGCGCCGTAGCCGAGCAGCGTGTTGGCCCCGCAGAACGCGACGAGCCCCCAGCCGCGCGCATCGAGCGCGGCGAGCTGCCCGGGCGAGGCGAACGGTGTGAAGCACACCGCGCAGCCCGTGTAGATCAACAACATCAGCGGCTGTGCGCCGAGCCGCACGAGCAGCTGCTTCTGGGCGAGCCCGTAGCCGGCCCAGACCACTGCGGCGAACACGATCAGCCCGACGCCTGATAAGTAGCGACCGAAGTCGGCTGCGAGCTGTGCGAGCTGCGCCCAGCTGAAGGTGACGAGGCCGGCGATCAGCACGCAGAAGCCCGCCCACTGCACGCGCGTAAAGCGCTCCCCGAACACGAAGATCGCGCCCAGCGAGAGCAGCACCTGCGCGAGCTGGATGAGCACCTGCGCGCCGGCGGGCGACGTGCGCTGCAGGCCGACGAGATACGCGATGTAGTTCACTGCCAGGCCGAGCACCGCCGCGAACAGCAGCCGCCAGCCGCCGCCCGCGAGCTTGCGCAGCTCCGGCAGCGCGCCGCGCAGCGCGAGCCATGCGAACAGGGCGACGCTCGCGATCACGAAGCGCGCCCACGTGAGCGTGACGGGCTCCACGCGCTCGAGCGCGCCCGCCAATGCGAACGGCAGCACGGCCCACAACAACATCGTCATTGCGGCGAAGCCCGCGCCGAGCGCGGCGTTGCCGGTGGGTTGGTGAAGCCCGCCCGCGCTCATCCGTCCGAGTCGCGGTCCGGCAGCAGGTATTCGCCGCGCTCGTCCGTGACGGCAGCGATGTCGATCGATTCGCATGCGCCGTCCGCGAACAAGAGGCCCACGCCCGCCTCGGCGAGCGAATAGAACTCGAGGCCCGGCTCCGAGACTTCGTCATCTCGCTCGAGCCTTCCCAGCTCCCGCAGCGCCTGCGCGGCGGCCTCCGCGCGCATCCCGATCAGGAACGCACCGCCGAGCTGCGTGCGCGCAGATTCGGAGATGATCAGCGTGAGCAAGCCGCCCGCGTCTTCGTCGAAGTAGAGCGAGAACTCGAAGCGATCGTAGTGCCAGCCGATGCGAAGCGACCCGCCCTCGTCGTCCTCCTCGGTGTGTTCGGGCTCGCCCACGGCGCCGCGCACCTCGTCGTACGACATCCCTAATCGCAACGTGCCCATGCCCCAGCCTGGGCGAATGACCGGCTCCATCTCTGCCTCCCCGCTACGCGCCGAAGCGCGCGCGATAGCTCGGACACGCGCTCGCGATCCGCTCGCGCGAGAGTCCGAAATTCTCCGCCCTGTACTCGTGCGGCGGCCGATGCTCGCGCGGGTTCTTCGCGACCCACGCCCGCATTGCGGCCTCCGCTTCGGGCGTCAGCGTGCGCCCGACTCTCGCGTAAATCGCCTTCACCGTTCCGATCGGATCGCGCGCGACGTCGCGATATGAGACGTCGACGATGCGCTCCGTCGGAATCCTCTCGCGCAACTCGATCGAGCGTTCCGCGGCGCGCGCGTAGCGATCGAGCACTTGGTTTCCGATCGCGAGCGGATCGGGCGCATCGGCGTTCAAGCCCCACAGCGAGAAGTACATGCTCGCAACGCTCGCGATCGTCTCCGTCGGATCGCGATGCGTGTGGATCACGACCGCGCCGGGGAAGGTCTCGAACAGGCGGTCGAGATTTCCCTGATGAGTCGGCGCTTTCAGCACCCAACGATCCGCCCGTTCGCCGCGTTTTTTCTTCTGCCACTGCAAGTACTGCAGCAGCTTCTTCAGCCAGTCGTACTGCGCGCGTTGATCCTGGCGATCGATGAAGGCGCGATAGCTCGGCACGTTCGCGCTCGACTCGGGAACGTGCGAGACGAACGCGTGCTCCATCAGCATGATCTCTTCGTCGGGCCCCTCGGCGTCCCACGGATGGATCGCCGCGAGCACGGGCATCGTGTCGAGGATCGCGCGCACCTGCCTGCGCGCCTCGGCGATGCGCGGATCGGGGCCGCGCCAATCCCAACCCGCGAAGGGCGCGGGGAAGCGCACCTCCCACCAGCGCGCGGAGTAGAGGCCCGGATCGCTCGACACCAAGCGGTGGAGCATGGTGGTGCCGGTGCGCGCCAGGCCGACGATCACGAGCGGGTCGTCGATGCGCTCGGCGAGAATCTCCGGATTGCGCTTGCAAGCCTCCGCGAAGGTGAGGCGCACCGCGAGCGAATCGACGAGCCGCGTGCGCTGCACGCTGCGACCGATCGCGTGCAGATTCGCCTCGCGGTCGAGAGAGGCTGCAAGCACCGCGAGCGCGTCGCGCCACGGATCGTCGCCGAAGTCGGTGAGGCCCGTCTGCGCGCGGGCTTCCGCAATCATCGATTCGACGTCGAAGCTGGCTGCCGTCATCTGCATTCCCAGTCAAGCGCCCTAGCGTGACGTGAAGGCGCGCAGCACGCTAGGCGCCGCACTCACGCGGGAGCCGATGCCCATGGAATTACGCTTGTTCGCGACCGTCTTCGTCAGCGTGTTCGTCGCCGAGCTCGGCGACAAAACGCAGCTCGCGACGCTGCTTTACGCCTCCGACCGCGCGCACCCGAAGCTGACCGTGTTCGCGGCGTCGGCGAGCGCGCTCGTGCTCTGTTCGGCGATCGGCGTGCTCGCGGGCGGCGTCGTCTCGGAATACGTGAGCCCGCGCATGTTGCGCTGGATCGCGGGCGGTGGCTTCATCGCCGTGGGCCTCTGGGTATTATTGGCGCGCGGTGATTGAGCCGGCGTGTTCTCGCCGTCAGGAGCGGTCGTTGTTGAAGATCAAGCTGGACCACGTTGCACTCGGGCTGCACTCCATCGCCGACGCGGAGCCGTTTCTCGAGGGCGCACTCGGAGGCGTGAAAGCTGGCGGCTTCGACGGCGCGCCGCCGTTCGGCTTCATGCAGTGGGTGTTCTCAGGGAACGGGCGCATCGAGGTGATCTACCCGATCGGAGACGACGGTTTCTTGCACCGCTTCCTCGCGCGCGGCGGTCCGCGCGTGCATCACGTCACGTTCAAAGTATCGAGCCTCGATGAGATGCTCGAGCGCGCGGCCGCGATGGGCTTCTCGATCGCGTCGCAGGATCGCAGCGACCCGTTCTGGCAGGAGGCATTCCTTCATCCCAAACAGGTGCAGGGCATCGTGATCCAGCTGGTCGCGCACACGCCACGCCCGGACGGCTTCGATCCCGCAGACGCGGGGCCGGCTTCGGACGCGGCGTGCGTCGTTGGGCCGCGCGTCGTCGCGAAGAGTGCGGAGGCAGCGCGTCGGCTGTGGGGTGAACTGATGGGCGGCAACGAATCGCGGCATGGCGATGCGCTCGAATTCTCGTGGCCCGATTCGCCGCTCACGATCCGCGTCGACGCCGACGCGAACGCCGAGCCTGGGCCGCTCTGCATCGAGCTCAGCGCGGATCGCGCTCTCGCGCTGCCGGCGGGCGATGTGCCCAAGCTGGGCACGCGCTTCACGCAAGTTCGTGGGTAGCAGCGCGCACTCGGGGCGCGCGCCGCATTCGCTCACGGCCCGAGTCCGCTCCACATGAGCAGCGCGAAGGCGATGCCCGACGCGGTGAGAGCGCCGGTCACGCCGCCGATCGCGCGCCAGCTCCCGCCGCGACGCCAGAGCGCGACGCACGACGCGACCGTGGCCGCGAGCTCGAGCCACACGAAGAGGGCGCCATGCCGGCGCGGGTCCCAATAACTGACGGGGCTGCGGAAGTGCCAGTCGCTGAACGGCCAGAAGTGACCGTGCGCGTCCTCGTTGTGCAGCAACAAGTCGGCGACGCAGTGCAGCGCCATGCTCGCGAGGCACGCGAGCCAGGTCGGGCGCTTGGCGCGCCAGGCGAAGAACGCGGCAAACGCGATCAGCGGCAGCGAGTTGAACGCGTCGAAGAACGTCTGCCACTGCGGCATGAAGTAAGCGTGCGACCAGATCGCGCGCTCGGGCAGCTGCAGCCAGCCGCGCTGATAGGCGTAGAAAAAGAGCATCGGGAGATCGGGCAGCAGCGCGCCGAAGGCGACGGGCCAGGCGAAGCGTGCGAAGCGGCCGCGGCCGAGCACGAAGCTGTTGATGGCGATGTGCGCGGGCGTGTTCATTGCGCGAGGGCGAGTGCCATCGCGACCCGCCGCTCGCGCACGAGGCCGCGCGAGATTTCCGCGTCGAAGAGTTCGGCGAGCTCCCCGCTCAGCGTCCCCGCGTCGAGCGCGACGAACCCGAGCCGCGCGTACCAGGGCATGTTCCACGCGACGAAGCGGAACGTGGTGAGCGTGAGCCGCTGCGCGCCGTGCGCCTCGGCGTGAGCGCGCACCGTATCGATCAAAGCTCGCCCGACGCCGCGCTGCTGGTGGCTCGGGTGCACGTCGATCTCATCGAGGTGCAGATCGCCAGCGAGCCAGAGTGCGATCGCGTAGCCGATCACTTCGCCGCGCTTGCCGAGTGCGCACCACAGCAGGTCTTCGCGAAGCGCCTCGGAGAACTCCTCGTCGCTGGTCAGCGTCGCGCCGCGCATCGCGAGCGGAAACTCTTCGAGCGGGAAGATTGCCTCCGCCGCGCGCTCGACTTCTCGCATCGCGTCGAAGTGCTCCGCGCCCGCGCGCACGATTCGAAAATCTGTCGGCGCGCTCATTCGCCCTCGAAGAGCCAGCGCGTCGCGGCTTCACCGAACTCGTCGGCGGCCTCGCTGAAACCGAACATCACGCGCGGCGCGACGCGGAAGAGCGGGGAGTCGTCGGGGAAGCCACCGCCGTACTTCGCCGCGTAGAGCTGCGCGACCTCGGGTGGCGCGCCCGCCGCAGCGAGCCGTGTCGCGACCCCCTCTACGATCACGGCGTTCGCCGCGCGCTCGGTACCGACGCTGCACTCCGCGCGCGCCGCGAGATTCTTCGCCTTGCGGCTCTCGGCGCCGGTGCTGAACCAAAGCGCGCCGTCGTGCCAGACCGCCCACACCGGCATCGCGTGGGGGCGCCCGTCCGCGCGCGCGGTCGCGACCCAGTAGTTATGGCCGGCCCGCAGAATCTCCTCGGCCCAGCTGAAGGGCTTCAGCCCGCGCACATCTTCCGGGAGGCCATAGCCCGGCATGTGCGGGCGCGTTGCGCGAGCTCGCTGCGGCATGCGGCCAGCCTATCACGCGGCATGAAGCCAGCGTGAAGCCTGGCTAGGCACGTCTCGGCGCGCGTGGGAGGTTGGCCCTGAACGCTCATTCAGGAGAAACGAGGATGCTGACGCGAAAACTGCTCGCAGGGCTCTCGCTCGTCGTATTCACACTGCCGCTCGCCGCTGCGGCGATCGAGCTCACGCCTGCGGCGCTTGCCTCGGCGCCCCACGCGCTCACGCGCGACCTCTCGATCTGGGGAATGTTTCTCGACGCCGGCGCTGCCGCGAAGGCCGTGATGGGGCTGCTCGCGCTGTGCTCGATCTGGAGCGTCGCGATCTGGTTCGAGAAAGCGCTGCGCCTGCGCGCCGCGAATCGGCTCGCGGATCGCTTCCTCGCACGCTTTCGCAGCGCCGCCTCGCTCGACGCGCTCGCGGCTGGGCTGCCCGACGCAGAAGCGTGCCCGATGGCGGCGATGTGCCGGGCGGGCGTCGAGGAACTGCGCGCCTCGCAGCGCGTCGGCGCGCCGCTCACGGGCGAGGTGCGCGACCGCCTCGCGCAGCGCATCGAGTCCGCCCAACAAGTCGTGCACGCCGAGGCCGCGCACGCGCTCGGCGACTCGATGAGCGTGCTCGCGACGATCGGCGCGACCGCTCCGTTCATCGGCCTGTTCGGAACCGTCTACGGGATCATGACCTCGTTCATCGGCATCGCTCAGACCCAGACGACGAACCTCGCGGTCGTCGCGCCCGGGATCGCAGAAGCGCTGCTCGCGACCGCCGTCGGCTTGTTCGCCGCGATCCCAGCAGTGGTCCTCTACAACAAATTCAGCCGCGACATCGGCGGCTTCCTCGGGCGGCTCGCCGCGTTCCGCAACGAGTTCTCGCTCGCGCTCGCGCGCCAGCTCGATCTGGGAGGGCGCTGAGATGGGCACCAAGCTCGGGGCGCCCACGAGCGCCGATGGGTTCCCCGTGAACAGCGAAATGAACGTCACGCCGTTCGTCGACGTGATGCTCGTGCTGCTGATCATCTTCATGATCGCCGCGCCGCTCTCCAGCGTGACGGTGCCGGTGGAGCTGCCGCCTGCGACCTCGAAACCCGCGGATGCGGACAAGCCACCCGATCCCGTCTTCGTGAGCCTCGAGAAGAACGGTGCGCTCCACATCATGGATCGCGAGACGTCGCTCGCGGAGCTGCCGGAACGCCTGCGCGAGGAGACCGCGGGCGATCTCAATCAGCGCATCTACCTGCGCGCGGACCAGAGCCTTCCCTACCGGCAAGTGATGCAGGTGATGAACGTGCTGCAGGATGCCGGCTTCTACCGCGTCGGCCTGGTCGCCGAAGAAATCGAAGCGGGGCGCTGAGCCATGCCCGCCGCGCTCTCCTCGTTCTCGCGCGCAAACCTCGCGCGCTTCGCGCCGCGCGCCATCTCTCTGACGCTCCACGCGCTCGCCGTCGCGTGGATTTATCAGGTGCATCTCGCACCGCCGCCGCCGCTCGAGATCGCGCGCGAAGTCGATCTCGTCGAGCCGTTCTTCGAGCCGCCGCCCCCGCCTCCTCCTCCGCCGCCGGATCGTTTGGCACCGAACCCGCCGCCGCAGATCACGCGCGCTCGCGTTCGGCCGCGCGCCACGGCACCCCCGCCCGACGCCGCGCAGACCGAAGCGCTCCCCGCTCCGCCCGCGCCTCCCGCTCCCGATGACGCACCGATCGGTGAGACGATCGCGCGTGAAAGCTATCTGCGAAACGCAAAACCTCTCCACCGCCCCGACCCGAAGTACCCGCGCCGCGCCGCGCGCGGCGGCCGCGAAGGCTTCGTCACCCTGCGCTTCACCATCCTCGCGACCGGCTCCGTAACCAACATCGAAGTCGTCGACGCCGACCCTCGCGGCTACTTCGAACAAGCCGCCCAAGAAGCCGTCTCCCAATGGCGCTACGCCCCCTGCGAATGGAACGGCGTCAAAGTCCCAGTCCCCGGCGTGCTCACGAGACTCAAGTTCGAGCTGCGCAGCTAAACGACAGCTCACACGCGAAGCGTGCGGATCAGCCGCCTCAACGGCGGCTGATCCGCACCCCATCCCTAACTACCTGGATCGCCGGACCCAACACGAGGCACCCCAGCCCGCCGCGGACGGCGGGGACGGGGACGCGAAGGCGAGGCCAAGCGCAGGCCCGGACCCAAGCCCAGAAACGCCCCGTTGCGTCTCCCTTAGGCCCTGTCCCTAACCGCCAAGACGCCCCGCACCCGGGCCGAGCGCCGAGCCGCAGCGCCCCCGGCCCCCGCCGTCCGCGCCTCAATGCCACAGAAGGCCTCGCGCCCCACCCCCCACCGGTCCACGATCACAAACCCCACGCCGTTGACCCTGTGAATCAGCCGCACATCGAACGGCATATACAACTGGTTGCGCAAGTTGG
>JANNKN010000281.1:0-4650 GCA_031396315.1 Deltaproteobacteria bacterium | reverse complement strand
GATCGCGCGCCGCCGCACACTCAGGCGAACAGCTCGCTCCACGTCTCCTCGCTGAAACCCACGACGAGCGTCCGGCCGAGGCGCAGCGCCGGGGCGCGCAGGTTGCCCGTGGGCCCGAGCATCGCCTCGATGACGGCCTTCGATGCCTTGCCCGCGGTCTCGAACTCTTCGACCTGCTTGCCCTTCGCGACGATCACGCGGCTCGCACCCTTCGCGATCTCCTCCGCGTCCTTGCGCGACAGCTTCTTCGAAGCGCTCACGGTCTCGGCCGGCTCGATCTGCTTGGCGCCCATGAACTTGGACGCTCGTGTGCAGCTCGTTCAACCGTTGCGGTGGTAGTACCACTCGATGATCTTCTTCATCGCGTTCTCCTGTTAGGTCGTTGGCCGACCGGGCGCTTCTGCGCAAACTTACCGCGTGGCCTGCGTTTCAGCGCCGCCCACGCGCAGATCGGACAGGCAGTGGAATCGTGGCGTAACGCGGGGCAGTGCTCGCGGCCGAAATAGATGAGCTGAAGATGCACGGTTCCCCAGCTCACTTCGGGAAAGAGCGCCTTCAGGTCGCGCTCGGTTTCGCTGACGTTGCGCCCGCTCGAGAGGCCCCAGCGCGTCGCGAGGCGGTGGATGTGCGTGTCGACCGCGAACGCCGGAATCCCGAAGCCTTGCGACAGCACGACGCTCGCGGTCTTGTGACCGACGCCGGGCAGCGCCTCGAGCTCCGCGAACGTCTTTGGCACCGCGCCGCCGTGCAGCGCCACGAGCTGCTGCGCCAGCGCCTTCAGATTGCGCGCCTTGGTCGGCGCGAGACCGCAGCTGCGGATGAGCCGCAGGATGCGCGGCGCTGGCAGCGCGGCGAGCGCCGCTGCATTCGGCGCCGCGGCGAACAGCGCGGGCGTCACGAGGTTCACGCGCAGATCGGTGCACTGCGCCGAGAGCACGACCGCGACCAGCAGCTGGAACGGATCCCCGTGCGCGAGCGGAACCGGCGTCGCCGGATACAGCGAATCGAGCAAAGCCTGGATGCGAGCAGCCTTCTCGCGAAGCGCAGCGCGGGGCATGCGCGCAGAGTAGAAGCTCTCGGCCCTCCGCGTACGACCGAGCTAGGCGGCAGACGGTGCAGGGCCGCCGCTGGCAAGGCGCGACCGGCGAAGGCGTATCGCGTCATACGTCGAGCCGGTCGCAACGCCGCCAGCGGTGGCCCTGCGCCGTCTGCCGTCAGCCGCCGATGGCGGTTTCGGGTTGGCCGTACTCGGCGCGCAGCGTCTCGGCGTGCGCGTGCACCTTCTTCAGGTACGGGCCATGCCGCAGCGGACGCTTTCGAAGCAGCTTATTCAGCGCGCCGGGGCCGATGTTGTAGGCCGCCATCGCGTGATCGGTGGAGCCGAAGCGACCGCGCAGCTCGGCGAGGTAGGCGAGTCCGATGCGCACGTTCTGCACCGGATCGATCAGCGTGCGGTCGCTCTGCCAAGCGAGGTCATGCTGGCGCGCAACTTCGCGCGCCGTGATCGGCTGGAGCTGCATCAAGCCGAGGGAGCCCGTGGGTCCCTTGGCGTGGGGGTCGAAGCGGCTCTCTTGCTCGATCAGCGAGAGCGTCATCAGCACCGAGAGGCCGTGCTCCGCCTCGGCACGCACGAGCGCGCGGGCAACGCCCTCGCGCTGCACCGGATCGAGCCTCGCGCCTTTGCGCTCGAGCACGGCGCGCACATAGAACAGGCTCGCGCTTTCGGGCGGGGCCTGATCGAGCAGCGATGCCGGCTCGGTGTCGGGCACCTCGGCTGTGAGCGCAACCGGCGGATGCGCTGCGGGCAGCAGCGTGGCGCGCGGCGTGGGCGCGAACGACATCGGCGCGGACGGCAGGGTCGACGCGCACGCCACACCGAACCACAACACGAGCGCCACGAGCCCGACGTGAAGGCGACTCAGTGCGCGCCCTTCCTTAAAGTGCGCGGCATGAGCGAAGAAACGAGCAGCGGCCTGGCCGGATTCCAGCGCCGCTTCTTGCGCGCCCAGGCGCATCCGCTGAACGCGGTCGTTCACGTTGGCGACGCCGGCGTGACGGACGCCGTGGTCAGCGCGATCGAGGCCGCGCTGCTCGACCACGAGCTGATCAAGGTCCGCATGCAATCCCCGACCGACAAGCACGCACTCGCCGCGGCGTTGGCCGAGCGCGCTCACGCGGAGCTGTGTGGAGTCGTTGGGCATACCGTGATCCTGTATCGGCGGAACCCGGAGCGTCCGCGCATCCGGCTTCCGAAGCGATGACCACGCTACCCGCGGAAGCCGGGCCTTCGTGTGTCGGGCGTCACGCTTCGCGAGTGACGCCGAGTTTTCTTGGGGACCGACAAAAAGCGTTGTATTTCCGATAGGTTCCGTGCCTGTTGCCGCCCGGTTGCGGGTCGTTTGCGAGCCGCAGAAGGGTACTCGCGCAGGCTCCGGAATCGCCCTCTGAGCAGCGCGCTCTCGCGCGCTCTCGGGAGCGAGAAGCGCACCGGGTTCACGCATTAGGCCGCTTCGGCGACGCGAGCCTGAGTACCATGCGCGCCGCTTCATCACTCAACGCGCGCGCGCGCAGGAGAAACGCAGATGGCGGGTCCGCTCTCAGGCATCAAGGTCGTCGAGATCACCGGCATCGGGCCGGGCCCCTTCTGCGCAATGATGCTCGCCGACTTCGGTGCCGATGTGATCCGCATCGACCGCTCCGCGGCCGTGCGCGCTGAAATGCCCGCAAAGCCGTCGAACGACGTACTCGCGCGCGGCCGCCGCAGCATCGGTGTCGATCTGAAGAACCCCGAAGGCGTCGAGCTCGTGCTGAAGCTGATCGAGCAGGCCGACGTGCTGACCGAGGGCTTCCGCCCCGGTGTGATGGAGCGCCTCGGCCTCGGTCCGGAGGTGTGCCTGAAACGCAACCCCAAGCTGGTGTACGGCCGCATGACGGGCTTTGGGCAGGAGGGCCCGATGGCGCAGGCCGCTGGCCACGACATCAACTACATCGCGCTCGCCGGCGCGCTCGCCCACATCGGCCGCGAGGGGGAGAAGCCGCTGCCGCCGCTCAATCTGGTCGGCGACTTCGGGGGCGGCGGCATGCTGCTCGCACTCGGTGTCTGCGCGGCTCTCGTCGAGCGCGCGCGCTCGGGCAAGGGGCAGGTGGTAGACGCCGCGATGGTCGACGGCGCGGCCACGCTGATGGCCTTCATCCACGGCTTCTATGCGGGCGGCGGCTGGGGTGAGCGCGGCACGAACCTGCTCGATACCGGCGCGCACTTCTACGACACCTACGAGACGAAGGACGCGAAGTACGTCTCGCTCGGCTCGATCGAGCCGCAGTTCTACGCCGAATTGCTCCGGCTCACTGGGCTCGACAAGGAGACGTTGCCGAACCAACTGGACCGCACGCAGTGGCGCGCGATGAAGCAACGCCTCACGACGCTGTTCAAGACGAAGACGCGCGACGAGTGGTGCCAGATCATGGAAGGCACCGACGTGTGCTTCGCGCCGGTGCTGACGATCCCCGAGGCGTACGAGCACCCGCACAACATCGCGCGCAAGACGTTCGTCGACGTGGCGGGCGTGACGCAGCCCGGCCCGTCGCCGCGCTTCAGTCGCACACCGGGCGAGATCAAGCGGCCGCCGCCGCACCCCGGCCAGCACACGCAGGAAGCGCTCGCGGACTGGGGAGTCAGCGCCGAGGACGTCGCGAAGCTGCGCAACGCGAAGGCGATCGCCTGAGCTAGCTGGGGCCCGCGCGTTGGCCGCGAGCGCTGCCTACGCGGCGCCGCCTTCGCGCACGTCATCGAGGTGCGCGACGCAGTCGATCAGCGTTGCGCGCCACGGGCTGGCCTCGAGCAAGCTGACGGAGGTGTTGCGGAAGCCCGCGGGCGGCGTGAGCCCGGGCGCGGGCGGGGCGTGGAACGAGATCATGCCGCGGCACACGAGGCCGTGCGTGACGACCGCGAGTGGGCCGTCGGTGCGCGCGGCGACGGCGAGCACGTTGCGCCAGGCGCGCGCGACGCGTTCGTGGAACACCTCCCAGCTCTCGCCCGCGGGCGGGGAGTAGCCCTCCATGAACGGGTCGAAGTCGAGCGAGTCGTACGGACGTCCGCGCAGCTCGCCGAAGTTGCGCTCGTGTAGCTCCGCGTCGAACTCGAGTGGCGCGCCCGTGGCGGCGCGCACGGCCTCCGCGGTCATCGCTGCGCGCGCGAGGTCGCTCGCGAGGATGCGCGCGATGCGCGCGGGGCGTAGCCGCTCGCCGAGGCGCTGCGCCTGCGCGCTACCGCGCTCCGAGAGCGGGGTGGCAGGCGGCTGCAAGGTGCGGTTGGCGTTGAGCGCGGTCTCGCCGTGGCGGATCAAGTAGATCGGGTGCATCGCGCACGAGTTCGCACGCGAGCGGGGCGACCGCAAGCGCCGTCAGCGCGGAGTCACCCGCGCGCGGAGAACGAGTGCGGCCGCTCGTGGCGCTCCGCCGGATCGCACTCGATCTCATCGAGCATCGGATCGTCGAGCACGCCCGCGAGCGCGAGCGCGTGGGGCACCTCGCGCACGGCGCTCACGCCGCGCAGCGGGCGCCTTCCGTTGTAACAAAGCGGGCAGAGGCCGGATTCGAACTGCACGAACATCTGTTCGCCGCAGTTCGTGCAGGCGTAGCGGCGGCCCT
>JANNKN010000259.1:0-2187 GCA_031396315.1 Deltaproteobacteria bacterium | reverse complement strand
AGTCGCGCCAGCTCGATCACGTTGTCGCGCTTCGCGAGCCCGACGCCATCCCAGAAGTTGCGGATCGACTCCGGCGTGTACCCGCGCCTGCGCAGGCCCGCGAGCGTCGGCATGCGCGGATCATCCCAGCCGCGCACGTGGCCGTCCTCGACGAGCTGCTTCAGGTAGCGCTTGCTGACGATCGTGTGCGACAGGTTCCCGCGCGCAAACTCGATCTGTTGCGGGCGCGGCCGCGGAAGGCCGAGCGCCTCGAGAATCCATTCGTAGAGCGGGCGATGCGGCGCGAACTCGAGCGTGCACAGCGAATGCGTGATCTGCTCGATCGCATCCGACAGGCAATGCGCGAAGTCGTACATCGGATACACGCGCCAGCGCGTGCCCGTGCGGTGATGCGGCGCCTCGACGACGCGGTAGATCACCGGGTCGCGCATCGGCAGCACCGGCGAGCGCATGTCGATCTTCGCGCGCAGCGTGCTGGTTCCCTGGCGCAGCTCGCCCGCCGTCATGCGCGCGAAGCAATCGAGGTTCTCGGCGACGCTGCGCGTGCGGAAGGGGCTGTCACTGCCCGGCTCGGTGAGCGTGCCGCGACGCGCCTCGAGCTCGTCCGGGGAGAGCTCGCAGACGAACGCCTTGCCGCGCCGGATCAGCTCGACCGCGAAGGCGTGGAGCTGCGGGAAATAATCGCTCGTGAAGTGGAGGTGCGAGCCCCAGTGGAAGCCGAGCCACTGCACGTCTTCGAGAATCGACTCGACGTACTCCTGCTCCTCGGCCGCGGGGTTGGTGTCGTCGAAGCGCATGTGACAGCGGCCGCCGAACTCGCGCGCGACGCCGAAATTCACGCAGATCGCCTTGCCGTGGCCGACGTGCAGGTAGCCGTTCGGCTCGGGCGGGAAGCGCGTGACGACGCTCGCGTGCTTCCCGCTCGCGAGGTCGTCCCGAATGATCTGGCGTATGAAGTCGAGCGGCTTGCTCGGCTCCGCGGCGCTCATGCTTCCCCCCAGCCTGCGTGGTTGCGCGCCGAGCCACACCGTGAAGTGCGGCATGTCGGGCGAGGCGCGCAATCCCCTCGGCCGCGGTCCCTTTAGCGCGACGCCGCGATCCACGCTCCCGGCGTCTGACTCGCACAAGCGCCGCTCGCGGCGCTGGCGAATTGCTCTGGCGTGAACGCGGCGGGCGCGTTGCGGTGGATGTAGGCGAGCGCGGTGCAGCGCGTCGCGGCATCGGCGTAGGTCGCGTCGCGCTCGATCGCGGCGACCAGCTCCGCGAGCGGCTCCGTCTCCGCACTCATGCGCACCCCGCCGCCCTCCGGTGTGTCGAGTACGACGTACTTGTCGCCGGTCTCGTTCCACGCCGTCCACGCCGGTAGCTCGGCCGTTGCGCCGCGGCCGGGATCGCCGTCGCGCGCGAAGGCCGCCCAGTAGCTCTGCATCGCCGCCGAGAGCGCCTTGCGCCCCGGGGCATTGTCGTCGTTGAACAGGAAGCGGCCCTCGCGCCCGAGGTTCCAGTGGTTGAACACGAACGAGATCTCGAGGCCATGGCCCGCGCCGATCAGCTCGCCGAGATCGGCCCAGAGCACACTCGGCTGCTCATCCCAGTCCCAGCGATACGCGAATACGCGTCCCGGCTGCACCGCCGCGAGCGCGCGCGCCGGCTCGTCGGCGCCGCTGATCTTCCAGCTGCGCGTCGCGTAGTCGCTGTCGCGGAAGTAGCTCGTCTCGTCGCGCAGGATTGGCAGCACGCCGAACAGCCGTCGCACGCGCTTCGGGTCGAGGAAGAAGAACAGCTTGTTCTCGTCTTTGTTGGTGCCGAGCAGCACCGGCACCGCATTGTGATGGCCGGCGCGGATCACGCTCAGCGTGTCCTCGCTCGCGAGCACGCTGCCATCCGCGAAGACCTGTGGCGCGTCGTACATGCCGAGGCCGCCGGAGTCGTACGCGCGCAGCAGCGCCTCGGCAGGCACGTCGCGCAGCGTCTCCGGCGCGATTCCGAGCCGCTTCACGATCTCCGCGGAGCTGTTGGGTGAGCCGGGTGCGGGCGCATCCACGAGATTCTCCGCCTCGGCGAAGGAGCTCGAGCGCGTGCCGCCACTCTGCGAGATCGCGCGGTGGAAGAGCCCAGCGGCGCGCGGCGAGACGAGCAGGGCGAGCACGTTCCGCCCGCCGGCGCTCTCACCGAAGATCGTCACGT
>JANNKN010000245.1:0-16785 GCA_031396315.1 Deltaproteobacteria bacterium | reverse complement strand
GCGGCGGCGGCCTCGTCGGCACACCTGAGAACTTCCGCGCACTGATCGTTGCGGAAGAGTGCGTGATGGTGTTCCCAGAAGGCGTGCGCGGCATGAACAAGCCGTTCCATGAGCGCTACCAGCTGCAGCGCTTCGGCACCGGCTTCGTACGCCTCGCGGTCGAGACGCGCACGCCGATCGTGCCCGTCGGAATCGTCGGCAGCGAAGAGCAAGCCCCTGGGCTGCTCGACATCAAGCCGCTCGCGCGGTTGCTCGGCATGCCGGCGTTTCCGATCACGCCGACCTTCCCGTGGCTCGGCCCGCTCGGCTTGCTGCCGCTACCCGTGAAGTACCGCATCCACTTCGGCGCCCCGATTCGCTTCAGCGGCAGCGCCAGCGACGACGACGCCACGACGCTCGCGCGCGTGGCCGAAGTGAAGGTTGCGATCGACAAGCTGCTCGAGACGGGGCGGCGCGAGCGTACGAACCCGTTCATGTGAGGGTGGATGTTGGTCGCTGGGCACATCCCCTCTAGCTTCCGCACGTGAAGAGCCCCGAGCCCGCCGTCGAGATCGACCTCAGCGCCCGCGAGCGCCGCTTGTACGACCGCTGGCGTACCGCGCTGCGCAAGCCGCTGCCTGGCGCGAGCCCGGATCTGCGCGATGCGCTGCTCGCGCTACCCGATCTGGTCGTGCTCGTCCTGCGTCTGCTGCGTGAGTCGCGCGTGCGCCCGGGCGACAAGGCGATCGCGCTGTTCGGCATCGCCTACGTGCTCTCGCCCGTCGACCTAATGCCAGAATTCATTTTTGGCCCGATCGGCTTGCTCGACGATGCGCTGATGCTGGCCCTCACCGTTTCGCGGCTCGTGAACCGCGTGCACCCCGATGTCGTGCGCGCGCACTGGTCGGGGCAGGGCGATGTGCTGCAAGCGATCCAGCGCGTGAGCGGCTGGGCGGAGCGGCAGGTCGGCGGGCGGCTGCGGGGCGTGTTCGCGCGCTCGAGTCGTTAGGGCCGAGCGCTGCGCCGCCTCCCCGAACAGGCCGTTAGGGAAAGCTCGCTGCAGGTGAGAGACAGGCGAGATGCTGCAGGCGCTAAAAGGGGACGCTTCTGCCCTGGCGGCTCGCCCGTCCGATCGCCGCGAGGATGCGCGCGTTTGCGTGCGTCTCGCGCAGCTTGGGCGCGAGCGCACTCCGCGTGAACAGGCTCGCCGAGAAGCGGGCGAGCTCGGCGGCGAACGCGTCGGCACGCGGGAAGTAGCGTCGAGTTGTTACACCGGAAAGCGTCGTGGACAGCTCATCGTGGCCGCGATCCGCGGAGCTGGAACGGACGCGTAGCTGGCCATGGCTGCCGACGACGTCGTAACGCAGGGAGGCGCGCGGAGCCGCGCCACACGCGAACACCGCGAGGCGGTCGCCAGGGAAGCGCAGGGCGACGCTCACATAGGCCGTCTGCGCGCAGCGAGTCGTGCTGAGCACCTGACACGGCTCGTCCTGAAAGATCCGGCGGGCTTGGCTCATGCATGCGGCCGCGAGTACGTCGGGGTTCGCCCGCGGTGAGCAGGCGACCGCACTGAAGAGCTGAAGATCGCCCAGCAGCCGCGCCTGAGCGAGATCCGCGGCGGAGCGGTGGACCGGCGAGAGCGCGCCGCGACATGCCACGATCGCATTCGAAGCATGTCGTCGAGCAGCGCGGGCCATGGCCTCGTACTCGCCCAGGCTCGCGGCCGGTGCCTCTTCGCAAAGCACATGAACCCCGGCCTCGAGCGCGGCGGCGACGTAGCGCGTCAGTCGGGGGGCGCAGAATCCGAGATAGACCGCGTCGATGGTCGTGTCTGCCAGCAGCGCGCGATAACTATCGAAGCTGGCGTTCTCCGACTGAATCGCCGCGACCTCGCTGTCGCTCCCCGGCCGCGCGACCGCCCAGAGCGCCTCCGCCGCGAGAGCGCTCGGCGCGACCACCCCGAAGCGGACGCGACCCCACACTGGACGCCTGCGCCGACATTCGCCCGCTCCGGATCCATCCGAGTCGAGGATCGAGGTCATGGCGGTCTCCGAATTCTGGATGGCGATCGAGAGCGACCGGCGCCTACCGGCTCCTCGGTCCCGCGCGCCGTCGCATCCTGAATGCGCCGAAGATCAGCGCACCCAGGCCGAAGCCCAGCACGGAAGCCGGTTCGGGCACCGCGGGCACCACGGCATCACCCCCGTCACGCCCCCCATCGCGGTCATTGCGCTCGAGCGAGTCATTCAAGACCACGTTGGCGAAGCCCGCATCCATTTGAGCCAGCAGGAAGTCGTGGACGGCGCCCGCGGCCGCGTCGGCACCCGCGCGCCTCTCGGCGGAACGCGGGCCCAATAACAATCGCACAGCAGCAAGGCGCGCAATCTCGCCATGGCGCGGGTCGTTACGGCCGGCGCGCGAGGTAAACGCGTCGAATCCCGCCCATACGAGCGGGCCGCCGACTTGCGTGATCCCGACGCTCTTCGCCCAGATCCTGGTATGGGCATCCGGGTTGTCGCCAGGCGTCCAGCCCATCAGCGGCAGGCTTGCCGCGAATGATGCCGTGGCCATTAGAAACAGCGAGCTGCCGAGTACGACGGCGCGAAAGGCGCGAGCGGGCATGAGAGGCTCCTTGTGTGCGGTGCGAACAGATCAGCAGTGAACAGGCGTCGGGCCACCGAGCCTTGACGCCCCAAGAGCAGCGAAATCACAAGAGCCAGAAATGTTATTGCCCAGGTCGGCAAGCTGACTCCTTCTCGAACGCGAGAAGGCTGTGCGAATGTCGTGCCAACTCGAGCGGCGCCGTAACGAGACGTGCTCGCCGCATTCCGCCGCATTCGAGCTCGCTCGGGTCACTGGCCAGGAGCCGTCGTTTTGTAGAAAACGCCGCTCCCCAATGGCATCCTGCCTCGTCGCTGCGAAGCCGTCCCTCGCTGCTCTCGGACCTGATTATTCGGCCGGTGGCTTCGAGCTCGGGTCATGCGCTCTCCTGCGCGGCACGGTCCGTGCTGCGCAGAGAGGAGGCCCCGACCGGATCGGCGGCAATAACACGCCAACCGCAGGTACTATCGCCCCATGACAGCCAAAAGGAGTGGGCCGCCTGGCTCGCGGGCGCGTGTCAAGCCGGCTCGCAAGAGCGGTGTCCGTTCCAACGCCCCTCTCCCCTCGAACTCGGGGAAGGGCGACGACGTCCCGGTTCAGGCTTCGCCCGAGCCCAAGACTCGCCCCAAAGACAACGCGCTCGTGGTCGTAGGAGTCGGAGGATCCGCTGGCTCGCTCGGCCCGCTTCGGGAGCTGTTCAGTGCTCTCCCCGTAGACGCTGGGATCGCGTTCGTCGTGGTGAGTCACCAGTCTGCGACGGGCCACAGCCTGCTTCCCGAGATCCTCGCGAAGACCACCCCCATGCCGGTGAACGAGATCAACGGCCCGACGCCGCTCGAGGGGGGTCACATCTACGTCGTGCCGCGCGGTGAATCGGTGGCGCTGCAGGACGGATTGCTCTCGATTGACGCGGTGGGCGACCGCAGAGTTCCGTCCGCACCGATCGACTTCTTCTTCGAAGCGCTCGCTCGAGATCGGAGACAGCGCGCTGTCGGGATCATCCTCTCGGGCACCGGGCGCGATGGCACGCGTGGGCTCGCCGCGATCCGCTCGTCCGCTGGCCTCTGCCTGGCGCAGGCGCCGGAGACCGCCGAGTTCGATGGCATGCCTTCCAGCGCGATCGCGGCGCAAGCCGCTGAGTTCGCGCTCAAGGTCAGCGAAATGCCTGATCGTCTGGCAGCGTTCGCGTTGCGTGCCAGCACGGCGCCGCTGAACGGGCGCGATCGTTCCGAGCTCACGCCGGAGCGGCTGGAGCCGATCCTCACGCTGATTCGCGAGCGCGCTGGCCACGACTTCTCGGCCTACAAGCGCGACACGTTGCTGCGCCGCGTCGAGCGCAGAATGGACCTGCACGGCGTCGAGCGCCTCGCCGACTATGCGCGCTTCCTCGACGAAAACGACGAGGAGATCGATGCGCTGTGGCGAGATTGGCTGATTGGGGTCAGCGGATTCTTTCGCGATCCCGAAGCGTTCAAGGCGCTTGCCGATTCGGGCCTTCGAGCGTTGCTCGCCACGCGGAAGGGCGAAAGGTCGTTTCGTGTTTGGGTACCAGGCTGCGCCACCGGAGAAGAGGCGTACTCGGTTGCGATCGTAATACTCGAGATGTTGGAGTCGCTCGGACTGCGGCTCGACGTCCAGGTTTTCGCGACGGATCTCGACCCGACGGCGATCACCGCGGCGCGCGCGGGGCGCTACCCGAAGTCGATCGCGAGTGCGGTCGGACCCGAGCGCCTGGCGCGATATTTTGCCGAGGAGGGGCACGGCTTTCGCGTCAAGAAGTCGCTTCGCGAGCGCATCGTGTTCGCCGTGCAAGACGCCTTGAGCGACCCACCGTTCACACGGGTCGATCTGGTCTCGTGTCGCAATCTGCTCATCTACGTCGTTCCGAGTGCTCAGCAAACGTTGCTTTCGGTGTTCCACTACTGCATGAATCCGGGCGGACTGCTTTTGCTCGGCGCAAGTGAGCACGTCGGCGAATCGATGGATCTCTTCACCGTGCTCGATAGGCGCTGGAAGCTCTACCGACGCAGCGACGTCGTCGCACCTCTGCCGCCCGTTCGCTGGACGCCGCGATCGCCACACGCGCTGGAAGCGGGTGCCGCTCGTCCGCGCGTCGAGAGTGTCGGCCTCGATCTGACGGAAACGCTGCGCACGCTGCTTGCCGACCGCTTCGGGCCGCCCGCCGTCGTCGTCGATTTCCGTGGACAGATCCAACAGATCCACGGCCGCGTCGGCGCTTACCTCGAGCTCGCGCCCGGCCGTGCCCATCTGAACGTCGTCGACATGGCTCGCGAAGGCCTCAGGGCACCGCTCGCGGCCGCGTTGCGCGAGCTCGAGAAGAACGGCGACGCCTCCGTCGAGAAAGAACTGCGCTGGAAATCGGACGGTGCATGGCGGTCGCTTCGTCTGACCGTGAGCCGAGTCCAGGGCCGTCGCATCCCGATTCCGTTGGTGCTGATCTCCTTCGAGCTGGTCCCCGGTGGAGCGCACACCGGTCGCAAGCGCCCGTCGAAGGAGCGTAAGTCCGCCAAGGCGCGGCTCGTGGATGAAGTCCAGCAGATCCGGGGCGACTTGGAGGTCAGCGTCTCAGAGCTCCAGGCGGCCAACGAAGAGCTCGCCTCGGCGAATGAAGAGGTGCAGTCCGCGAACGAAGAGCTCCAGAGCAGTAACGAGGAGCTCCAGAGTTCCAAGGAGGAGACGCAATCGCTGAACGAGGAGCTTCACACCGTGAACGGCGAACTCATGGAGAAGCTTCGCGGGATCGAAGTGGCGAACGACGATCTCCTGAACCTCATGAGCAACATCGAGATCGCGACCATCTTTCTCGACGACCGGATGCGGGTGAAGCGCTTCACTCCTCAGGCTCGCAGCGTGGCGCGGCTGATCGACGGCGACGTGGGCCGCCCCCTCGCCGACCTCGCAACCCTGGTCGACTACCCCGATCTCCTCGCCGACGCCGGAGCGGTGCTTGCGAGCCTTCGCCCGATCGAAAAGCAGGTTCCCGCGGCCGGCGGTGCCTGGTACACGGTTCGGATTCGGCCCTATCGCACGGCGCGCGATGTCGTCGAGGGTCTGGTCGTGACGTTCATCGACATCACCGAGACCAAGCGCGGAGAGCGCATCCAGGCGGCCCGCTTCCTGGCCGAGAGTATCGTCGACGCCGTGCGCGAGCCGTTGCTCGTTCTCGACCGGAGCTTGCGGGTACTGCGCGCGAATCGCTCCTTCTATCGCGTATTCCAGGTGGGGTCCGCGGAAACCGCGGGTCGTTTGGTGGAGGAGATCGGCGACCGTCAGTGGGGCGGCTCCGAGCTTCGCAGCTTGTTGGAGACGACCCTACGAGACGGAACTCCTTTCGAAGGCTTCGAAGTGATTTACGAGTTCCCTCAGATCGGGCGCAGGCGGGTGCTGCTGAGCGGGCGCCCCGTTTCGATCGCTGACCAAGAACAGCCGAGCCTGCTCGTGCTCGGGATCGAGGACACCGGTCCGACCAACTTGCCGACCAGCGCCGAAGGCGCGACGACGTGAGTCCCGGGACGAACAGCGTGCGAGCACCCCGCTCGGTTCGAAAGCTCGCCGAGAAAAGACTGGCGGACAGGCCTCCCGCAGATTTGGACCGACTGACGAGGGATGAAATCCGCGGCCTCATCCACGAGCTGGAGGTCCACCGCATCGAGCTGGAGATCCAGAACCAGCACCTCGCCGAGGCTCAGCTCTCGGCAGAAGAGTCGCAGGAGGGCTACCGCCAGCTCTACGAGGCCGCGCCGATCGGATACCTCACGCTCGACGCCGATGGCGTGATCGTGTCGGCGAACCCATGCGCCGCGGAGCTGCTGCGGCTTTCCCGCGCGAAGCTCATGCGGCGGAAGCTCACGGGATTCATCGCCGTGCGGGACCAAGATCGCTGGCACTTTGCCCGGATCGCGCGCGCCCAGGAGCCCCGACGCCACAAGCTGCAGCTCGAGCTCGAACTCGAGCTGGGGGACGGAACGACGCTCGAGGTCCAGCTCCTCGGCACGGGACGCTCGGACGCGAGCGGGGCGATCGATCTGGCGCTGCTCGACGTCACTGAGCTTCGCAAAACCGAGCGCGCGCTGCGCAAGGCAGCTGCCCATGCCTCATTGGCTGAGCAGCGCGAGCGCCGCAGCTTGGCCGAGGACCTCCACGACGATGTTGGACAGCTGTTGTCGCTCGCCTCGCTCAAGCTTCGCGCCTTCGCCCACGCGAAAGCCGACGAGCAGCCCGCTCAGCTGCAGGCCCTCACCGAACTCATCGCGGACGCGCGCAATCGCATCACGACACTGAGCTTTCAGCTCAGCCCGCCGCTGCTCCACGACGTCGGGCTGTTGGCCGCTACGCGCTGGCTGGCCGAGGATTTGCTGCAGCGCTACGGCCTGACGGTGACGATCGTCGAGACCGAAGAGCTGGCCCTCGACGAGCTCACCCGCGTAAAGCTCTTCCGAGCGATCCGCGAGCTCCTCATCAACGTGACGAAGCACGCGGGAGTCGACCGGGCGAAAGTCAGAGTCTGGGTCAAAGGAGGAATCGTGCGCGCCGAAGTCGAGGATGGGGGCGGCGGCTTCGACCCGGATTTTTCGCACCCCGGCTTCGGCCTCCTGGCGCTCCGCGAGCGCTTCGCGCAGCTGGGAGGCAGCGTGGTCATCGAATCTCGCGTAGCCGGCGGCACCCGCGTCGTCGTGAGCCTGCCCTCGCAGACGCGCGCGGGCGATCCCCGATGACGATCCGCCTGCTGCTCGTCGACGATCACGAGATGATGCGAGATGGCCTGCGATCGATCCTCGAGCAGGACGATCAGATCGAGGTGATCGGGGAAGCCGCGAGCGGCCGCGACGCAGTCGAGCTCGCAGCCCGCCTGCTGCCCGACATCGTGGTGATGGATGTCGCGATGAAGGACCTGAACGGAATCGAGGCCACGCGTCAGATCCGCGCTGCCTCTCCGCGCGTGAAGGTACTCGCACTCTCGAGCCACTCGGACAGTCGGTACGTGACCGCCATCTTGGACGCGGGCGCCTGCGGTTACGTGCTCAAGGCCAATGCCTATGACGACCTGCGCCGCGCGATCGAGGCGGCCCGCGCCGGCAAGAGTTACCTCAGCGCCGACGTCACCCAAGCCGTGATCGGTGCGTCGTTCGACGGAAGGACGCGCACGGCGAGCGCCGACCGCGTTCCGCTCTCCCCACGAGAGCGCGAGGTCGTCCAACTGCTCGCCGAGGGCTTGTCTTCGCCGCAGATCGCGAAGCGACTGTTCATTGCGACGACCACCGTCGATTCGCACCGCCGGAACGTGATGCGAAAGCTGGGCCTCCACACCGTGGCCGACCTCACGAAGTATGCGATCCGCGAAGGTTTGACGACGCTCGAGGCCTAACGCCGCAGCCCCCGAAGCCCGCGCGCGGGTCGCGAAACGCGCCGCGGAGCACACCGCTTCCGTCGGTGACGGGACAAATTTGGGTTCAAATCCTCAGTTCTGCGCCGCAGGACCCCTGGATCTGAGGAGGGGAGTGAACGCGCCGTGAAGGCAGAATGCGTGTCGACTTCGGACGCGCGTGACACCCCCACGTGCCAGGGAGGCCGCCATCGCAACGGAATTCTACGAGCGTGCAGCTGCGGCGACCGACCCGGGCATCCATGCAGATGATGCCGCGGACTCGCGGTCGATACGCGCTCACCTCGGAGGACGGACTCCGCTCAGTGCGCTCGCCGGGAGCTCCGAGGCGATGCAGAGGGTCCACGGGCTGATCCGACGCGTCGCACCGACGGAGGTGCCCGTGTTCGTGACTGGGGAGAGCGGAACCGGCAAGGAGATCGTCGCCCAGACGATTCACGGCCTGAGTCCTCGGCGGGAGCGGCCCTTTCTTGCCGTCAACTGCGGGGCGCTTGCTTCCAGCTTGATCGAGAGCGAGTTGTTCGGGCACGAGAAGGGAAGCTTCACAGGCGCCCACTCGAGGCGCCTCGGCTACTTCGAACGCGCGGATGGTGGCACGTTGTTCCTCGACGAGATCACCGAGATGCCGCTCGCTCTTCAGGTGAAACTGCTGCGCGCGCTCGAAGCGGGCACCGTGACCCGCGTCGGGGCGACGGACGCGACGCAGGTCGACGTGCGCATCGTGGCGGCATCGAATCGCGACCCGCTCGAAGCCGTTGCGCGCGGCGCTCTGCGCGAGGACCTGTTCTACCGGTTGAGCGTGTTCCCGATCCAGCTGCCGCCGCTTCGCAATCGGGGAGCGGACGTGACCATGCTCGCGCAGCAGTTTCTCGATCAGCTGAACGCGAGGGAGGGCAGCGCCAAGCGCTTCACCGCTTGCGCGCTGCAGGGATTGGCGGCGGCGGCTTGGCCCGGCAACGTGCGCGAGCTGAAGAACGTGGTCGAGCGAGCCGCGATCCTGGCGGACGACTGGATCGATCGCGACGACCTGCCGACGCTGAAGGCACCAATGGCGGCCCCCAATCATGGCCGCGAGGGCGAGCTGTACTTCAAAATCGGATCGCAGCTCGCCGAGATGGAGCGGAGCCTGATTCTCGCGACGCTCGAAGCGCTCGGCGCCAACAAGAAAAAAACGGCGGGCGTGCTCGGGATCAGCCTGAAGACGCTCTACAACCGGTTGAACATGTATCAGGGTCACGGCCACTGCGAGCGACCGAAGCGAATCGACGCCTGACGCAGAGCCGCCGCCCGCACTCAATAACAGCTCACCCTGTGCGTCGCCGCGCGTGCACGGTTGCGGGCTCGGCCTAACTGCTTCGCCTCGAGCTGCAGTTCGGTCGAGTGGCGCCCGCACGCGCGCAGCGTCGGCTGCAGCTTGCGCCTGTGCACGGGTCAGGTGCCGTAGCGCTCCCCGCGTCCGTCTCCAGAATTCGCACTCCTCCGACGAACCGTGCGCTCGAGAGCCGCGCGAACGACTGCCAGATTGCGCGCGAGCGCGCGCCACTCGGCGCGTTCATCATCGGGGAAGAGGAGCCGGCACAGGCTCTCTGCGTATGCGGCATCGATTTCGCGCAAAGCTGCGAGGGCCGTGCAGGCACTCGCCCGCTCTCTCTCGAGCGACCCCTTCAGAACGCGTGCGAGGGCCCGATCGCGGGTCGCAGCGACGCGCCGAGCGCACCAATCGGCGGCCTCGAGATGCTCGTCGAGCAGCAGCAAGGCGCACTGAATCTCGGCGCTTCGCGGGGTAAGAGTCGCACGGAGCGCGTCGAGCGTCGCGCCCGCTGGGACGGCTTCCGCCGCGCGGTTCGGGAGGGACAGCTCGAATCCGCGACGCCGGAGTCGACGAAGCATCTACAGAGCGATTCTACAAAGGGCCTTGCGCCGAGGCTCAATTCGCGAGCCCGCCTGCGGGCGAAATCGCACGCGGCCCGTGCAGAGCAAGTGATCTACGACTGCCGCGGCTTCGTCGCTCGAATCCGCGACCTCAAAAACTGCGTCGATCACATCGAGCAGTGTCAGATCGCTGCCGGAAGGTGTCATCGAGCGAATCCTCGTGTTGGGAGCCCCACGCTCAATGCATTCCAGATGCCAACGCGAGAAAGCCGCGCTGATCGGCACCGAACTTGCTCGCGTTCTCAGGGAGCGAGATCAGGAGACATCGTCATGACTTCGACGGACAACTCCGCGCATCTGCTACGGCGAACGCAACCCGGCGGCGGGCTCGCGATGAGTCGCCCCGAGCTCGCGGCGCGCGAAGCCGATCCTTCGCGCGCCGCTGAGCGCTCTCCCCGCCGTCTGCTGTTGTTACGTGCTGGGGCGACATGCGCCCACGGCGAGGGGCGCTGGGTCGGAACAGAGGACCCGCCGCTCTCGCCGTTCGGCCGCTCGCAGATCGAGGAGCGCCGGCGCCAGTGGGAGTGGGCGGATCACGTTGTGACCAGCCCGTTCGAGCGCGCCCGGGAGAGCGCCGCGGTCTTTACGTCCGGCGCGCAGGCAGCGATCGAGGCCGGCTTCGGGCCGCTCCACTTCGGTCGCTGGCAGGGCGTCGCGCTGGCGCAGGTCGCCGAGCGCGACCCGATCGCATTCGCGGACTGGCAAGCCGCGGCCGCTACGGCGCAACCCCCCGGCGGCGAATCGCTCGAGAACTTCCGCATCCGCGTGTTGGAGGGCTTGCAGCGACTATTCCAGACGGGGGCGCGCGCCCCGCTCGTGGTGACCCACGGCGAGGTGATCCGCGAGATCGTCGAGCAACTAAGCGGCGAAGTGCTCTCACGGCAGTCGCCCATGCTGAGCGAGCTCGTGCTTCTCACGCGAGGTCCCCAGTCGCGCTTCCGACTCGGTCGCTCGAGCAGCGACCCCGAAGCGCTGCGCAGTCCGCTCGAGCGCTTCGGCTTGAGCGGAGTCGGCCCCTGGCGCGCCGAGCGCAGCGTTGGACACTTCGAGTTGCGCACGCGATGAGCCGAACCCGCGGCTCCGCTGTCGCGCGGACGGTTCGAGACGATTTACTGGAGGGCGTCTCGAGCTCCGATGGGCGGCTCGAGACGATGAGTGATGCGATCGCGCGCCTCGCGCGGATTGGGTACGGCGACTCGTTTCAGGCGCGAGGCGGTGCGCTCTACGCGCTCTCGAATGCGCAGAGTCACGCGCCGGAAGATTTGTGCGTGCGTGAGATCGTTCGCTTCGAGGGCGAGAGCGACCCCGGAGATTCGGCTGTGTTGTTTGCGCTCAGATCGCGCGACGGGGGTACCCGCGGAACGCTCGTCGCGGGATACGGCACCAGCTCGGATCCGGAAACGGCAGCGGTGGTAGCGCGGCTCGATGCCCAGCACGCCCCAGAAACTCGCGCGCGCGAGCGGCGCTCTGCTTCGCCTCGTCCGTAACAACCGGAGGAGGCTGCGCGTGGGCGCGGCTGCAGCTCAGCCGAGCCTCGCCGTGATCCATCCCGTGATCTCGGCCTTCGTCGCGAGCGCCGACCAGTCGCTGTGAACCGTGTTCCCAGGCTGGCCTCGGCGCTCGTAGCCGTGGCTGCCGAACCAATCGCGCTGTGCCTGAATCAAGTCGGCGCTGCCGTGCGCAGTCGTGAGCGTGTCCATCCAACCGAGTGACGCAGCGAGCGCCGGCACCGGGAAGCCGGCGATCAGCGAAGCCGCCACGACGCGGCGCCATGCCGGGATCCGCAGCGCGATCTCCTCACGCAACGGCGGCGCGAGCACGAGCAGCGCCGCGCTCGATCCCGCGAGCGCACTGCGAATCGTGTCGAGCAGCCGCGCGCGGATGATGCAGCCGCCTCGCCAGATGCGGGCGACCTCCGCGAGGTTCGTTGCATATCCATGCGCAGCACTGCCCGAGGAGATCAGCGCAAATCCTTGGGCATAGGCCGCTATGCGCGCGGCGTGGAGCGCGGCGCGCAGGTCGTTCGGCTCGATGCCGCGAAGAAGTCTTCGCGGCGCAGCACGAAACTGGGCCTCGGCGATCTCCCGCAGCGCCACATCTTCCGACAGCGCGCGCGCATCTACCGCGGCCGAGACTGTGGGAATGGCGACGCCCAGCTCGAGGGCTGCCTGGACTGCCGCGCGCCCGGTGCCCTTTTGAACGGCGCGATCGAGCACGGCGTCGAGGAGCAATGCGCTCGGGTCGGCGGGATCACGAGCGCGAAATATATTGGCGGTGATCTCGAGCAGGAAGCTCTCCAGCTCCGCTTCGTTCCAAGCCGCGAACGTGTCCGCCACCGCGGCTGGGGCAAACCCGAGGCCGCGGCGCAGCAGGACGGCTGTCTCCGCGATCAGCTGCATGTCCGCGTACTCGATGGCGTTGTGCACCATCTTCACGAAGTGACCCGCGGCGCCGCCGCCGCACCACGCGACGCAGGGCTCGCCCTCGACTCGCGCCGCGACCGACTCGCACACGGGTTGCAGTCGCGGCCAGGCGCGCGGGTCTCCGCCAGCCATTAGGCACGGGCCGCGCAACGCGCCCTCCGCGCCGCCCGAGACACCCATCCCGACGAAGTGCCACGGCCGCGTCGCCGCAGCGCTCGCCCGCCGCTGGGTGTCGTCGACGCGGCTGTTCCCGCCGTCAACGAGGACATCACCGGCTTCGAGGCACGGCACGAGCGCTGCGAGTACCTCGTCGACCGAAGGCCCGGCGGGCACCAGCACGAAGATCAAGCGCGGGCGTGCGAGCGCCCGAGCGAGGTCCTCGATCCGCGAGTAGACGCCGAGCGCGGCGTCCGGATGTGCCGCTGCGAGGCGCCGAGCCGTCACCTCCGAGCGGCTGTGCACGGCGACGCGATGGCCGTGGCTCGCGAGGTTGCGTGCGAGGCCCCCGCCCATGACGCCAACGCCGATCACGCCGATGTCGTAGGCCTCGATGCTCATTCGTTCGCGCTCCGTGCAAAGGCGAGATTCGTGACGAGCACGAGGCCTGGAAGGTCGCTCGCAGGAAGTGCGGGGTCGCCCGCGAGTACGCGCTCGATGACGCCGCGCTTGGTCTCTCCGGTCGCGACCAGCACCACGCTCGCTGCCGTCGCAAGCATTCGCCGCGTGAGCGTGATTCTCGGCTCCGCCGCGTTCGCGTTCGCTGCGACGAATGCGACTCGGGCGTACGTGGACTCGGAGGGGTCCCCGAAGAGCGAGGCGATGTGGCCGTCCTCGCCCATCCCGAGCAGCACCACGTCGAGCGCGCCGTCGAAGCGGGTCGCGAGCGCGGCTTCGACGCGCGCGATGGCGTCGGCCGGGTTCTCGCCGTCCTCTAGCAGCGGCAACAGCTCCGCGGGTGGATCGCCCGCGTCGAGCGCGGCCGAGCGCATCGCTGTGCCGCGATTCGAGCGCGCATCTGCAAGGGGAACGCACCTCTCGTCCACCCAGGTGAGCCGCACCCGACGCCAGGTCGCGCCGAGCAGCGCGCGAGCCGGAGCCACCGCAGCCAGCGCGGAGCCGCCTGGGATCGCGAGCCGCGCGCGACCGCTCGCACAGTCGGCCGCACGTACCACCTCGGCGAGGAGTTCGGCTGCGCGCGCGACGGCGTCCTGTGCACACACGAGTGTTGCGTGCTCAGCCATGCGACCAGCCTCCGTCGCAACGGTCCCGGAACAGCTGGTCAGCTTCGGAGGGCCCCCAGCTACCAGCGGGGTACTCGAGGAGCGGAGGTGAATCGGGGCGCTGCCAGCTCGCGCGCAGCGCGTCCGTCCAATCCCACGCCGCTTCCACTTCGTCCGCCCGCAAGAACAGCGTTTGGTCGCCGAGCATCGCGTCGAGCAGGACGCGGCCATACGCATCCAGCGGCGCGATTCCGAAGTGCCGGGCGTACTCGAAGTCGAGTGCGGCGGGCGCCATTTGCATCGCCGTGCCGGGTTCCTTCACGCCGAACGAAAGCGAAATTCGTTCATCCGGCTGGATTCGCAGCGTCAGGACGTTCGGACGGATCGGGCACAGCGTTCCGTCGTCGAGCCGGCGCTGAACTTCGTCGGCACTCATGCCCTCGGGACGATTGAAGAGGCGGACGGGCGGCGTCCGGAAGTGGATCTGCACGTCGCTGAAGCGTTCGCGCATTCGCTTTCCGTGGCGCAGGAAGAAGGGCACTCCGCTCCAGCGCCAGCTGTCGATCTCGGTTCGCAGCGCGACGAAAGTTTCCGTGTGCGAGTCGGCGGAGAGCGCGGCGGGGTCGCGATAGCCCGCCACGGGCGAGCCACCGACGCAGCCCGCTCCGTAGCGCGCGCGCACGCTGTCCCGCACGGGTGCGAGCCGCCGAAGCGCGCGCAGCACTTGCACCTTTTGATCGCGAATCGCCTCGGGCTCGAGCGAAGCCGGCGGCTCCATCGCGACGAGGGCGAGCAGCTGGAGCATGTGATTTTGGACGACGTCGCGGAGCGCGCCCGCCGAATCGTAATAACTCGAGCGGCTGTCGCTCACCCCGGCGGTCTCGGCGACCGTGATCTCGACGCGCTCGACGTGCTGTCGATTCCAGAGGGGCTCGAAGATCGCGTTGTGGAAGCGGAAGCCCAGCAGATTCTGAACCGTCTCCTTGGCCAAGTAGTGATCGATGCGGAAGATCTGCTCCTCTCGCAGCCACTCGCGCAGCTTCCGGTTCAGCGCGCGCGCACTCGCCAGGTCCGAGCCAAACGGCTTCTCGATCAACAGGCGCCGCCACGCGCCGCGATCGCCTTCGGGCATGGCGAGCAATCCCGAGGCGCCCAGGTGCGCGACCGCGGTGGGAAACAGACTTGGCGCGAGCGCGAGGTAGAACAAGCGTCCGCAGGCTCGGCCGTCGGCGAGGACATCGAGTTCGCGCGCGAGCGCCTCGATCGACTCCCGTGCGTCGACGTCGGCGCGCCGATAGAAGATGCGCGGCGCCAAGGCTTCGACGCTGGCGCGCCCGGTCTCCGGCACGCCGGCCGCCAGCGCTGCGCGATACGAAGCATCGCTTTCGTCGCTGCGCGAGACGCCGACGATCATCACGGGCGGGAGCTTCGCTTCGGGGCTTGCGGACAGCTGTGCGAGCGCGGGAACCAGCTTTTGTCGCGCGAGCTCACCACGTCCGCCGAAGACCACGATTTGCACCAGCGTTGGCGGTCGCGTCGTCGCGGTGTCGCGCGTGCCAGGCATGGCAATCAGCTCGCCGCCGCGCAGTCGCCCGGATCTCGCGTCACCCGCCAGACGGTATTGCCGACATCGTCCGCGACCAGCAGTGCTCCGGTCGCGTCGAGGATCACTCCGACCGGGCGGCCGCGCGCATTCCCCGCACCGTCGAGAAAACCAGAGAGCACGGTCTCCGGCACTGCCATGGGTCGACCGCCCTCGAACGGAACGAACACGACCTGATAACCACTCGGTGGCTTGCGATTCCACGACCCGTGCTGCGCGACGAAGGCGCCGCCGAGGTAGCGCTCGGGGAGGCAACGCCCCGTGTTGAAGGCGAGGCCCAGTGAAGCGGTGTGCGGGCCGAGCGCGTAGTCGGGCACGAGCGCCTGGGAGACGAGCTCGGGGCGACTCTGCCCGGAGCGCGGGTCGAGGTGCTGTCCATAATAGCTGTAAGGCCAGCCATAGAATCCGCCGCGCACGACCGCCGTGAGGTAGTCGGGCACGAGATCGCTGCCGAGCTCGTCGCGCTCGTTCACGGTGGTCCAGAGCGTCTGCGTCCCCGGCTGCCAGGCGAGACCGTTTGGATTGCGCAGCCCGGTCGCGAAGACCTCCGTGTGACCGTCGGCAGGATCGAGCTCGAGGATCCGCGCGCGCCCCTCTTCGAGCGCGGAGCCGCTCTCGCCCGCATTGCTATTCGAGCCCACCGTGACGTAGAGACGGCGGCCATCCGGGCTGGCGATCACGTTCTTCGTCCAATGATGATTGACCGAGCCGGCCGGCAGCGCGGCAACGTGGTGGGCTTCCGCAGGGATCTGGGTCGCACCCGCGAAGTACGGAAAGCGCACCAGCGCGTCCGTGTTGGCGACGTAGAGCTGGTCGCCGACGAGCGCCATTCCGAAGGGCGAGTGCAGCCGTTCCAGCAGGACGGCTTGCAGTTCGGCTCGGCCGTCTCCATTCGCGTCGCGCAGCAATCGGATCCGGTCCGCGCTCGGAACCGCTCCTCCCGTGCGCTTCATCGCGAGGCCCTTCGCCCAACCGAGGAAGCCGTGCGTGTTCTTGCGGCCGGCGGGCGCGTTGGTTTCAGCAACGAGCACGTCTCCGTTGGGCAGCAGATAGAGCCAGCGCGGATGGTCGAGACCTGCCGCATAAGCGCTCACGCGGAGGCCCGCCGCAGCGAGCGGCGTCGCCTTGGCCGCCCAACCCTTGGCGGGCGCGATGTCCACCGTCGGGATGCGCGTCGGGTGTGGCCGCGGAAGCTGCGGGTTGCGGCCGCTGCCGGCGTCGATGCCGAGCGTCGCGGTATCCCCGCAGCTGACCAGCGCCAACACGAGCACGCTGAGCCAGGAAGAGATTCGCACGAGTGGCCTCGCCTTGTGGGCAGGCTCACGACCCTGCCGGTGCATCCTGCATGTCGTCGGCGTCCGGGCTCTGCGGCGGCGGCGCAGCGACTGGCGGCGGCGCGGCGACTGGCGGTAGCTCGGCGGCCGGCGAGGTCAGGGTGAGCAGGTTGTGCACCTTCACGACGCCTTCCGCGCGCTCCGCGATTTCTTGCGCGCGCGAGCGGTCGAAATCGGAGGTCACGCTTCCAGACAGTGTCACTTCTCCATTCGAAGAGGTGGCGTCGATGTCGCTCAGGGTGGTCTCGGCGCCCAACGACTGATTGAGCGCGCGCGCGATCTTCTCGTC
>JANNKN010000227.1:0-14273 GCA_031396315.1 Deltaproteobacteria bacterium | reverse complement strand
AGGATGCCGAGCAGCAGGTGCTCGGTCCCGATGTAGCGCGCACCGCGCCGCGCCATTCGACGCCGTGCTCGCGCACAACGCCGAGGCCGCGCTGCTCGCGCTCGCGCTGCGGCCGCTGCTGCGCGCGCCGATCGTGTACGTGGCGCACACTCTCTGGGAGGCCGAGCTCGCAGCGTACCTGCCGAGAGCGCGAGCGATCTCGCGTGCGACGAGCGCCCTCGGCGCCGCGCTCGATCGCGTGCTCGCGCGCGGCGCTGACGCGACGCTCGTCTTGTCGCAAGCCGCCGAGCACGCGCTGCGCCCGCACGCGAGCGGGCCACTCGTGCGCATCTCGCCCGGTTGGACCCGCGAGCCCGCGCCGGAGGCGGACGAGGTCGAGGATGTGTGCCGCCGTCATGAGCTCGCGCCGAACGATTTCGCGATCTACACGGGCAACCTCGACGGTTATCAGGACCTGGTCGAGCTCGATGCCGCGGCCGCGCAGCTCGCTCCGCGCTGCATCGTCGTCGCCACCCACGACTCGCGCCGCGTGCGCCTCCCCAATCTGCGCGTACTGCGCGTCGCGTCGCCCGAGGAGTCGCGGCTGCTGACGTATGGCGCGCGCCTCGCAGTCGCCCCGCGCCGCCACGTCGGCGGCTTCCCGATCAAGCTGTTGCAGTACATGGAGGCCGAACGCGCGATCGTCGCGCGCGCTCCGCTCGCCGACACGCTCGCGCATGGCGAATCTGGCTGGCTGATCGGCGCGGCCGACGACGCCAGCGCGCTCGCGAACGCGATCGCGCACGTCTACGACGACGCGGCACTCGCCGCGCAGCTCGGCGCCGGCGCCCGCCGCACGCTGCGCAAATTCCACGACTGGCCCGCGCTCGCGCACGATACGCTCGAGCTCGTGCGCGAGGCCAAAGCACGCAGGCGCTAGCTGCGCGCGATTTGTTACGGCCGCGCGGGCGCCTTCAACAGGATCGTTGCGATCATGCACACGACCGACGTCGCGAACGCGAGGCCAATCAACCCGGTGAGCAGACCGTCCGGGATGTTGCTGTGGAACTGTGCGCCGCCCTCGGCGAACAGCTTGCCGAAGAAGCTCGGATAGAGCCCTCCGACGTTCGCACCCCAGGCCGCTGCGAACGCCGCTCGGCGGCGCAAGTCGTCGGGGCGGAACCAGAGCGCGGCGAGGATCACGCCGCCACCAATCAGGAAGTCGTCGAGCACGAATGCGAGCGGCCGCCCTTGGCCCCAGCTGCGCAGCGTCTCGCCGAGCACGAGCGCCGTGCCGTGAATCACACCGACCACACGCAGCGCGCGTGCGAGACCGCCGCCGGTCGTCGTGCTCATCGCCTCGCTACCCGCGCTTCCCGGCTTCGCGGATCAGCTCGGGCGGCGCGTCGTGGAACGTGGTGCGCGCGCCGCAGCTGCTGGTCTGCCCGGCGTCTACGACGAGGGTCTGACCAGTGACGTAACGCGAATCGTCGCACGCGAGGTAGAGCAGCGCATTCGCGATGTCGTTCGGCATGCCGGCGATGCCGAGCGGCGAGCCCTTCGCGATCTGCGCTTCGGCGCGAGTCGTGTCGTTCGGATCGCCCGTAATCACCGCGGACGTCATCGCCGTCACCGTGTTGCCTGGCGCGACGGCGTTCACACGCACGCCGTAGATCGCGAGCTCCGAGGCCACCGACTTCGTGAGCCCGACGACGCCGTGCTTGGCGGCGGTGTAAGCGTGCGGCCCGAGGCCGCCGACCACGCCCGCGGTGCTCGCGATCGAAACGATCGCGCCCGACTTGCGCGGCACCATCACGCGCGCCGCGTGCTTCGTGCCGAGGAAAACGCCGCGCAGCAGCACCGCGATCGTCGCGTCCCACGCCTCGGCGCTCGTGCTCGCGATCGGGCCCACCGCACCGACGATGCCGGCGTTGTTGATCATCACGTCGAGCTGACCGAAGGCGGAGACCGCGAGGTCGACCGCCGCCGCGACGTCGGCCTCGCGCGTCACGTCGCAACGTGCGAAGCGCGCGGCCTCGCCGAGCTGCGCGGCGACTTTGCGACCCGCCTCCTCCTGGAAATCCGCGACCACGACGCGCGCGCCGTTCGCGACGAAGACGCGCGCCGTCTCCGCGCCAATACCGGAGGCCGCGCCCGTAATCACTGCGACTTTGCCCTGCAGTTTGCCGCTCACAGCTTCTCCTTTGCGCCGCTCTGGGCGGGTCCGTAGCTCACGTGCTCCGTGCGCGATAGCAGCTTGCCGTCGCGAATCATCTCGAACTCGACCGGCGGCCCGGGCGTCGCGTCGGCGAAGCACATCGTCAGCGTGCCAGCGTCCGGCTGCGGGACGACATAGCGCCAGCCCGGCAGCGCGCCGAGCAGCGAGCGGCACTCCGCGCGCTCGCGCGTCGCCTTCGCGGCGTCGAACAGCGCGTGATCGCGCAGCTCGCTCCACTTCGCCGCGCTCTCGCTCGGCGGCCCGCTGGCGCTGCCATCCGCAGCGAAGCTCTCGCTGCGAATCACGCCGGCCTCGGGTGTCGCCGAGATCACCGTCATGCGAGTGCTCGACACGACGCCCGCCTCGGTCGTGCGCATCTCGACGCTGAAGCCGGGCAACCAGGCGTCGTGGATCTGCTGCGCGCTGTACGGCGTCGGCAGCGTTGCCGGTGCGGGTCCGGCGCTGGGTGGAGCCGCGAGCGCGGCGTTGGCAAGCGCAGCCGAAGCGATTAGGGAGAACAGCGCGCGCTGCATCACGGCTTCCAGTCCGCCAACAGCTTCTCGAGCCGCGTCGCACTCGCCACTTCGAGCGCGGCGCACTCCGCGAGCGCTTCGCTGATTGCTTGCGGCAGCCCCGCAGCCGCGGCGAATGCGCGCCATGCGCTCGCGCCCTCGCGCTCGGCTGCGGCCTGCAGCGCGAATTGTTCGCGCAGCGTGAGACCCGCGAGCGCAGCGCCGTAGAGCTCGCCCGCTCGCGGCATCAGCGCATCCACCTTCGCAGCCTGCGCCGCGTTCAGCGGGAACAGGCGGTCGGCGCGATCCGCGATCTCCTCCTCGCTGCGCGCGCAATCGAGCAGCGCGGCTGCGTGCTGCGGCGCCGCTAGCGCCCATGCGCGATAGCGCGCGGCTGCGGCGCGTTCGAGACGCGCGAGGAAGGCCGGCCGCTCGGCGGCAGCGAGCCCGCCGAGGAGAGGCGCGAGCAGCAGGCCGAGGCTAGGGGCGGTAGAGCGAGCGGTGCTCGCCATGCCCGCGCTCACAAGAGCCCGCCTTCGGGCGCCGGGATCGCGCGCTGGTTGTAGAGCATCTTGCGCAGCGCCTCTTGCTGCTCCTTCGAGAGCGATGCTGGATCCATGCGCAGGTCCGAGCCGACGGCCATGCCGCGCTGCACGCCCGGGCGCGCCGAGAGCTCCTCATGCCAGCGCTTCAGATACTTGAAGTCGGCGAGATCCTGGCCATAGCCCTTCGGGTCGAACAGCCACGGATAACAAATCATGTCCGCGATCGTGTACGCGTCACCCGCGAGGTAACGCCGGTCATAGAGGCGGTTGTTGAGTACGCCGCACTGGCGATTCACCTCGTCGCTGAAGCGCCGCACCGCGTAGCTCTGGTCGCCTTGAGAATCTCCGAGCCGGCGGAAGTGCCCGCACTCGCCGGTCTTCGGGCCCTGGTTCGCCATCTGCCAGATCAGCCATTGCTGCACTTCGGTGCGGCCGCGCAGCTCGCGCGGATAGAACTTCCCGACCTTGTCGGCGAGGTAGAGCATGATCGCGCCCGACTCGAACACCGAGAGCGGCGCGCCGCCGTCGGCCGGTGCGTGATCGACGAGCACCGGCATGCGGTGATTGGGGTTCCACTTCAGGAACTCGGCCTTGAACTGGTCACCGCGCCCGATGTTGCACGGCACGAGGCGATACGGGATCGCCGCCTCCTCGAGCAGAATCGTGACCTTCTTGCCGTTCGGGGTCGGCCAGTAATGAAGATCGAGCATCTGGGTCTCCTCGTTCGGTGCGGAGCGCGCGAGATTGGGACTCTATCGCGGGCACCGCGCCTTGCGGCGGGCCGGGGGCTGCGGAGCGCAATGGCTCACTCGGCCCTGGGTGGGTGCGGCGATCGCGTTGGCGGGCCGCGATACATCGGATTTCAAGCATGCATTCTCGCGGGGCCTCGCTCCGCTTGATTTGCGCTCCGCAGCCCCCGGCCCGCCGCAAGGCGCTCGTTGGGTTCGAGAGCCGTGAAGCAGGGGTTGGAGGAGGGCGCCGCCAGCGCGGCGTCGAGCCGCGCTGGCGGCGTTGCGGATGGGGTGCTCGCGTCGGGCAGCGAGCAGTGGGCGCGGCGTGTGAGCGCGGCTCGCGTCGCCTTGTGCGAAAGCGATGCCTCGTGTCTCCGATAAGCTGCGCGCACCTCAGAGTACGACCTACCCCACCCCGCATTTGCGGGACGGGGCCGTCGTGCATTTCCGGAACGATTTTTTGCCCGACCTCTCTAAGCCGCGCCTCATCGAACTCGCAGCGCGCCTCGCGGCGCGAACTGGGCCGGCGCGGATTGTTGGGCTGCGCGGCGCGGCGCGGGCGGTCGCGATCGCACGGCTGCTGGATGCGCACGCGGGCGCGCCGGCGCTCGTGATTGCGACCGGCTCCAAAGCGACCGACGCGCTGCTCGAAGATCTGCGCCTCGTGCTCGGCGAGCCACGCCCTGAGCTTGGCGGGCGCGTGCGCGCATTCCCCGCGCCCGACACCACGCCGTACGATCGCTTCTCGCCGCAGCCGTTCGTCGTGGCGCAGCGCATGGACGTGCTGCATCGCCTCGCATCGTTCGCGAGCGGCGTGCACGCCGGCGCACCGCCGGTGATCGTCGCGCCCTGGACGGCGCTCGCCCCGCGCGTGCCCTCGCGCGCGGCCGTGTTGCACGCCTCGCTCGCGGTGGTGCGCGGCAAGCCGCTCGATCGCGATGCGTTCGTGTCGGCACTCGTCGCCGCGGGCTACTCGCGGCAATCCGTGGTCGAGGAGCGCGGCGAGGTGGCGGTGCGCGGCGGCGTGCTCGATTTTTTTCCGCCGCATCTCGCGAAGCCGGTGCGCATCGAGCTGTTCGGCGACGAGGTCGAATCGCTCCGCGAGTTCGATCCGGCGAGCCAGCGCTCGCAAGCCGAGCTCGAGCGCGTGGTCGCGCCGCCGCCGCGGGAGCTGCTGATCACGCGCGAGCTCGCGATCGCACGCGGCGACGCGATCCGCGCTGCGGCGTGCGCGCAAGGCGTCGCGGCGCGCGAGGCCGATCAGCTCCTCGACACGCTCCTGCGCGGGAGCCTGCCCGCCGGCGCCGAGGCGCTCGCGCCCCTCCTTCAACCCGCGCTCGAGACCTTCCTCGATTATTTCCCTGATGACTCGTTGATCGTCGTCGACGAGCCCGAGCTCGGGCACGATCGCCTGCTGCGCTTTTCGGGCGAGGTGATCGAGAACTACGACGGCGCACGACAAGCGGGCCGCCTCGTGTGCGAGCCCGACGCGCTGTACGCGGGCGCTGACGCCCTGATCGCTGCGGCCCTGGCGCGCCGCGCGATCGCGCTCGAGCGGCTCGAAGTTCAGTCGCCGGAGGTGGAGACGGTCAAGGCATTTGGACACGACACGCTCGCGGCCGAGCTGCGCGGGGCGCGCGGCGAAGAGAAGCCGCTCGCGGCGCTCGCCCGCGCGCTCGTGGGCTTCCAGCGCGAAGACATGCGCTGCGTGATCGCGACGAGCGCGCTCTCCGGCGCGGAGCGCACGCGCGCGCTGCTTGCCGAGTACGGCGTCACGGCCTCGCTCGCGCGCGAGCTCGCGCCGCACACGGCGTGGTCCGTGCCGGGCGCAGTCGAGGTGCGGATCACCGCGCTCAGCGAAGGCTTCGTGCTCGCGGACGAGCGCCTCGTGGTGCTGACCGAGGAAGAATGCTTTGGCGCGCGCGAGAAGCGGCGCACTTCTCAGGCGCTGTTCGACAGCATCGCGCTCGAATCACTCGGCCAGCTCGCGCCGGGCGACTTCCTGGTGCACGCCGAGCACGGCATCGGCGTCTACCGCGGGCTGGTGCTGCTCGATGTCGGGCGCACGCGCGACGAGTTCCTGCGCATCGAGTATGCGGCCGGCGACAAGCTCTTTGTGCCGGTGCATCGCCTCAGCCTCGTCACGCGTTATGTCGGTAACGAGGGCGCGCCGCCAGAGGTCGACAGGCTCGGCGGTGCAACTTGGGAGAAAACCAAGAGCGGCGTGCGCCGCAAGGTGCGCGACATGGCGCGCCAGCTGCTCGCGGTGCACGCCGCGCGCGAGCTCGCGCCGGGTTTCGCATTCCCGCCCCGCGATCGTGCGCTCGAGGAATTCGAGGCGCGCTTTACGTACGAGGAGACGCCCGATCAGCTCGCCGCGATCGACGACGTGCTCGCCGACCTCGCGCAGCCGCGCCCGATGGATCGCCTCGTGTGCGGCGACGTCGGTTTCGGCAAGACCGAAGTTGCGGTGCGCGCCGCGCACCAAGCCGTGATGGCGGGCAAGCAGGTCGTCGTGCTCGTGCCGACGACCGTGCTTTGTCAGCAGCACGTCGAGACGCTGCAGACGCGCTTCGAGAGCCTGCCCGTGACGATCGAGTCGCTCTCGCGCTTCGACTCGCCCAAGGAATCTGCCGCCACACTCGAAGGCCTCGCGAGCGGGCGGGTCGACATCGTCGTCGGCACACACCGCTTGTTACAGAAGAACATCGCCTTCCACGACCTCGGCTTGCTCGTGATCGACGAGGAACACCGCTTCGGCGTCGCGCACAAGGAGCGCATCAAGGAGCTGAAGCAAACGGTGGATGTGCTCACGCTCACCGCGACGCCGATTCCGCGGACGCTGCAGATGTCGTTCAGCGGCCTGCGCGACATGTCGGTGATCCAAACCGCGCCGCCGAACCGCATCGCGATCCGCACGCAGGTATGCCGCTTCGACGAATCGCTGATTCGCGAGGCAATCCTGCGCGAGACGCGCCGCGGCGGGCAGGTGTTCTTCGTGCACAACCGCGTGCAGACGATCGGCAACCTCGCCGAGCTGCTCGCGCGCATCGTGCCCGAAGCCAAAGTGATCGTCGCGCATGGGCAGATGCCCGAGCGCGAGCTCGAGGACAAGACCTACGCGTTCTTCCACGGCAAGGCGGACGTGCTGCTCTCGACCACGATCATCGAGAGCGGCGTCGACGTGCCGCGCGCGAACACGATCCTGATCGATCGCGCCGACGCGCTCGGCCTCGCGCAGCTCTACCAGTTGCGCGGCCGCGTGGGCCGCGGCGGGCAGCGCGCCTACGCCTACTTGTTGATCCCCGGCGACGCCGCGCTCTCCGCCGATGCGCGCCGCCGGCTCGAAGCGATCCAGGACCTCTCCGCGCTCGGCTCCGGCTTCCGGCTCGCGAACATGGACCTCGAGATCCGCGGCGCGGGCAATCTGTTAGGCGCCGAGCAGTCCGGCAACCTCGGCTCGGTCGGCTACGAGACTTACATGGAGCTGCTCTCCGAGGCCGTCGACGAGCTGCGCGGGAAGCAGCGCGAGGTGCAGATCGACCCCGAGATTCGCCTCGGCATCGCGGCGCGGCTGCCCGAGAGCTACGTCGCCGACGTGCAGCAGCGCCTCGTGCTCTACAAGCGCCTCGCGAGCGCGCCCGACGACACCGAGGCCGATCGGCTGCGCGACGAGCTGCTCGATCGCTTCGGTCCGCTCCCCGCCGAGGCCGAGAACCTGCTCGCGGTGATTCGGCTGAAGATCGCCGCGCGCCGGCTCGGCATCGCGCAGGTACAGCTCGACGGCACCGAGCTCGTGTTCACAGCGGCGCCGACCACGCGCGTCGATCCCGGCAAGCTGCACAAGCTCGTGACGCGCCGCCGCGAAGGCCTGCGCGTGATGCCCGATCAGCGCATCCGCGCCGTGATCCGCGAGCGCGACCCGGCCAGCTTGTTCGCGCGCGCGAGCGAGGTGCTGGCGGAGCTGGGGGCGGCGTAGCCGGAGCGGCTCTAAAGCTCCTCGCTTGCCCCGCCGCTTCATCCCGTACTCGCACGGGAGCACTTCGCATGCACTCGGTATGGATCATCGGCGGCGCGTTCGGACTCTTCGCGATGTGGATGCTCGGCGTCGACGCGCGCTGGATCGCGGCCTCCGGGGTCGCCTGGCTCGCGCTCACCTTCAACTCGATCGTCGCGGTCAAGAACGCCGCGGAGAACGCGCTGTCGAGCGTCTCGGTGATGCTGAAGAAGCGCTTCGACCTGATCCCGAGCCTCGTGGACACGGTGCAGCGCTACATGGAGCACGAGTCGAGCGTGCTCGAGGAGATCGTGAAGCTGCGCGCGCAGGCCGGCGCGCGCGGCGTCACGCCCGAGCAGGCGAACGCGATCGACGGCCAGCTGGCGCGTGCGGTGTCGCAGATCGTCGCAACGGCAGAGAGCCATCCCGAGCTGAAGGCGAGCGAGAGCTTCCAGCAGCTGCAGCGCGCGTTGAACGAGGTCGAGGAGCAGATCTCCGCGGCGCGGCGCAGCTACAACGCCGCGGCGAAGAACTACAACGACGCGATCGAGATGTTCCCGACGAACGCGTTCGCAGCGGTGCTCGGCTACCAGGTGCGCGCGTTCTTCGAGGCGCCGAAGGGCCACGACGCGAACCCCGACGTGATGGCGCGCTTCCGATCCCACGATCGCAAGTAGCGGCCGGACCCGTGCGGACGCCGGAGGAGTTCGACGCGTTTCTCCGCGAGGAGATCGCGCCGCGCCTGCGCAGGATCGAGAGCGAGCGTCGCGCGGTGCAGGCGAGGCGCGACGCGGTCGCGCTGCCCGCGCCGGCGAAGCTCGCGGGCGCCGCGCTCGGCATCGCGATCGGCTACGCGACGAGCAACTTCGCGCTGCTGCTCGTCGTCGCCGCGCTTCCGTTCGTGATCGAGGCGGTGCGCAAGGCGAAGGTGCCCGACACCGCGACGCCGCTCGTGCGCAGCACGATCCTCGAGCCGGTCATCACGTTCTGGGATCCGAGCTTCCGCTACCAGCCGAGCGGCGCGATCTCGCGCGCGGAGTTCGAGGCGAGCCGGCTGTTCGCGGGCGAATCGTTCAACACCTACGCGGGCGAAGATCTCGTCACCGGCCGCCACGGCTCGACCGCGTTCCGCTTCTCCGAGCTGCACGTGAAGAACGTGACGCGGCGCAAGAACCGCAGCGAGACGCAGACGATCTTCGACGGGCTCTTCTTCGTCGCGGACTTCAACAAGTCGTTCCGCGGGCAGACGCTCGTGTTGCCCGACACCGCGGAGCGCGCGCTCGGCTCCTTCGGCCGCGCGTTCCAGTCGCTGGCGAGCGGAGCGTCGGGCTTGCAGTTGGTCGAGCTCGAAGATCCGACGTTCGAGCGTGCGTTCACGGTGCGCTCCACCGATCCCGTCGAGGCGCGCTATCTGCTCTCGACGAGCTTGATGCAGCGAATCCTCGCGTTCCACGACAACTCGGGCGCGAAGCTGCGGCTCGGCTTCCGCGGCGGGCGCGTTTACGTCGCGGTCCCGCTGCCGGGCAACTTGTTCGGCATGCAGGGCGGGCTCGCGGCGTTCGGCGGCAATCCGCTGGGCGGCCTGATCGGCAGCTTCGGCTCCGCCGCTGCGCTCGCGAAGCCGCTCTCGCTCGACGAAGTGCGGCGCTGGGGCAGCGAGCTGCTGTTCGCCACCAGCATCGTCGACGAGCTCGACCTCAACACGCGCATCTGGTCGAAGGCCGCGCCGGCGGCGTGAGCCGCGCTGCCTAAGCGCCCGCGATGAACGCCTCGAGCGCGCGGTGCGCCGCCTCGTCGGGCAGCTGGCGCGGCGGGTGCTTCATGAACGCGGACGAAGGCGCATCGAGCACGCCCGCGATGCCGCGCTCGAGCGCGAGCTTCGCGCAGCGGATCGCGTCGATCGCGACGCCGGCGGAGTTCGGCGAATCCTCCACCGAGAGCCGCAGCTCGAGGTTCATCTGCACGTCGCCGAACAGCCTCCCCTCGATGCGCAGGAAGCAGACCTTGTTGTCGTTCTGCCAGGCGACGTAATCGCTCGGCCCGACGTGGATGTCGTCGTCCGCGATGCGCTCGGCCGCAACCGACTGCACCGCCTCCGTCTTGCTCTTCTTCTTCGAAGCCAAGCGCTCGCGGTTCAGCATGTTCAAGAAGTCCGTGTTGCCGCCCGTGTTCAGCTGATACGTGCGGTCGACTTTCACGCCGCGGCGCTTGAAGAGATCGATCAACGTGCGGTGCGTGATCGTCGCGCCGAGCTGCGCCTTGATGTCGTCGCCGACGATCGGGAGACCCCGGGCTGCGAAGCGCTCGGCCCAGGCTGGATCGCTCGCGATGAAGACGGGGATGCAGTTCACGAGCGCGCAGCCCGCCTCGAGCGCGCACTCGGCGTAGAAGCGGGTCGCGGCTTCGCTGCCGACGGGCAGATAGTTGACGAGAACCTGTGCGCCCGCCTCGCGCAGCACGCGCACGACCTCGGCGCGATCCGCCTCGAGCGCGCTCGCGATCACGAAGCGGCGCGCATCGGGGTAGTCGGCCATGTGCGCGGAGACGCCGTCGAGCACACAGCCCATGCGCACCGGGACGCCGGCCTTCGGCACGTCCTTCGCGAACACGGCCGTGCAGTTCGGCGCGGCAAAGATCGCCTCCGCCACGTCGCGCCCGACCTTGCGCGCGTCGACGTCGAACGCGGCGACGACTTCGACGTCCGCCGGGGAGTGCGCTCCGATGCGCCAGTGGCTGATCCCGATCGCCGATTCTGCCGACTTGTCTGCGTAGTAGTGAATGCCCTGCACGAGGGAGCTCGCGCAGTTGCCGACCCCCACGATCGCGACGCGAATCTTCCCCACCGGCGGCCCCTCCTTCTGCGAAACGCACGAGGACGACACAGTTTCTCCCCCAAGCGAGCGATTTCAAGGCAATCGTGGTCCCGCCCCGTATCTCCTCGAGCCGCTCGCCCGTCATGGCAGGATGGAGCCTGAGCGACGGAAGGAGTGGGAATGACCACGACGACCGCAAGCCCGCTGCCGCGCGAGTCACTCGGCGAGTGGATGCGCGTCACGCCCGCAGGCGCGGGCGCTTACGCGGCGGTGCTCGAAGACCATTTCGGCGAGTCGCAGCGCGGCGACCTGCTCGCACGCTGCGCGCTGGCCGCGCTCGCCGCGAGCCCGGGCGGCGTCGTTAGCTCCCTGCATGCGGACTGGCTCGCTGCGGCAAAGCCGGGGCTGCCGATCGCGCTGCGCGTGATGGCGCTCGGCGCGGCGACCGGCCGCTACGAGGTGCTCGGCGCCGCGGCGACGCCCGTCTGCCGCGTCTCCGCGAGCGTCGAAGCGCCTGCGGGGACGCACACTTATCAGGACTCGGCGCTCCCGCTCGGCCTACCGCAACCGGAGTCGCTCCCGGCGACCGCCGAGTACGCGCGCAAGGAAGGCTGGCCCGAAGCGTACGCGGCGGGGCCCGTCGAATACCGCCGCGTCGGGCCGCTGCATCCCGATCGCGCGCGCGGCGCGTCTCCCGAGCACGTCAGCTGGCTGAAGCTGCGAGCGCCGCTTCCGCGCGACGCCGCGCTCGAGCAAGCCGCATTGGTCTTCCTCGCGACTTTCTACGACCACTGGGAGTTCGAGCGGCGGCTCGGCGAGCGTTTCGACTACTCGAGCCTCGCCCTGCGCTCCCACGCGCTGTGGATCCATCGCGCGCTGCGACCCGATGGCTGGCTGCTGCTGCGCGCGACGTCCCGCATCGCCGCGGCTGGGCGCGCACTCGGAATGCGCGAGCTGTTCGCGCAGGACGGCGCGTTGCTCGCGACCGTCGTCAGTGAAGCCCATGTCGGATGACGAGCTTCCGGGGGCGCTGCGAGACGAGCTGCGCGCAGCCTGGCACCGCTACGTCGATCTGACTGCGCCGTTGCGGCCTGCCCTCCACGCGTATTGCCGCCGGCTCACTGGCAACCTCTGGGACGCCGAGGATCTCGCGCAGGAGACGCTGCTGCGCGCCTTCGCGACGCTCGGCAGCATCCATCACGAGATCGCGAGCCCGCGCGCGTACTTGTTACGGGTCGCCTCGAATGCGTGGATCGACGTCGCGCGTCGCCGCGTGAGCGAGGCGAGCGCGCTCGAGGCGCTCGGCGCCCGCCCTGCACCGAGCGCTGCGGTACCCGGCGCCGTGCGCGACGCGGGCCGCGCGCTGCTCGGTCGGCTCGCGCCTCGGGAGCGTGCGGCGGTGGTGCTGAAGGACACCTTCGACGCGAGCCTCGAGGAGATCGCCGAGATCTTGAACACCAGCGTCGGCGCCGTGAAGTCGGCGCTGCACCGTGGACGCGAGCGGCTGCGCGAGGATCCGGCGGAGTCCGCTCATCGGCCGCGCGCGTCCGACGAGCTCGTCGACCGCTTCGTCGCCGCCTACAACGCGAGCGATCTCGAAGCGCTGCTCGCGCTGATGCAGGACGGCGGGCAGGTCGAGAACGTCGGCTGCGGGCTCGAGTATGGGCGGAGCAACTTCCGCACGCGCCAGAGCTGGTTTCACGCCGCGCTGCAGGGCCATCCCGAGTGGCCCGCGGAGCTCCAGTACGTCGCGCCGCGCATGCAGCGCGCAGTCGTCTCCGGCGAGCCCGTCGCGCTCGGCTTCGTCACGCGCCGCGGCCGCGAGGCGCTCGAGCAGGTGATGCGCATCGACGAGGAGAGCGGCGCGATCGCGCGGCTGCGCGGCTACGCGTTCTGCCCCGAGACGATGCGCGCGATCGGCGAGGAGCTCGGCGTGCGCGTGCGAACGGGGCTGTATCGCTACCCGACGCCTGCTCCAGGCGCTCACTTCGGAGCCGCGCCCGCCTCGACCAAAGCGCCATGACCCGCTCTGGGTGTGCACGTTCGGAGCCGCGCTGTGCTCTACTCGACCTCGCAGCCTGGAGGACGCCATGCGATTCGAGGCCCTCGTCCTTCTTCTCTCCTGCGCGACTGCCTCGACCTCGAGCTTCGCCGCAGAGATCGCCGATCACGCGGCGGTGGACCGCTATCCCGGCTCCGTCCTAACACGTCGAGACAACGACGGATTCCGCGCTTACAAGCTCGTAACCGGATCCGATCCGGCTGCAACGACCGACGAGAGTTCGCTCGCGACCCTCTCCGTAGACGGCGTCACGACCCGGCTCGCCTACGAGAACCCCGTCGGCCGCTCGGGCCTCGAGATCTTCGGGAACTACCGCGAGGCGCTCGAGGCGGCCGGCTTCCAAATCCTGTTCGCGTGCTCCGCGAGTGAGTGCGGCCCGAGCTACGCGTCGAGCCGCTGGAGCCGCGTCACGGGCCTCCGCTACGCGACTCCGGAGATGAGCTATCTCGCCGCGAAATCGACCGGAGGTGCGCAAGACCTCTACGTGGCGATTCTCGTGGCGAAGCGTCGTCATCAGGTCGAGGTCGTGGAAGTGAAGCCGATGGAGCGCGGCCTCGTCACGGCGCGCGCTCTGGCAGAGGGGCTCGCCTCGGAAGGAAGCGTCGTCCTCGACGGCATCTTCTTCGACACGGATCGCGCGACGATCCGAGCGGACTCGAAGCCCGTGCTCGAGGTGGTCGCGGGGTTCCTCGCGGCGAATGCGACGCTGCAGGCGTTCATCGTGGGATACACGGACTGAACCGGGAGCCTCGAGCACAACCTCGCGCTCTCGAAGGGCCGCGCGGAGGCAGTCGTCGAGGCGCTCGTGCGCGACTTCGAGGTCGATGCGAAGCGACTCTCCCCTCACGGAGTCGGTCCGCTCGTGCCGGCCGCGACGAATCAGAGCGAGGCCGGGCGCGCGCAGAATCGACGCGTCGAGCTCGTAGCGCGATAGCTCCCGTGACGGGGTGCGTCGATTCGTCGCACGCCCGAGCGCGCGGCTAATCGATCAGCGCCGCGATCGCGTGCACGACGCGATCCGGCTGCGCGGGCGCGTCCGCGGGCACGCCCTCGCGCGCGTGATCGACCCACACCGCGCGCACGCCAGCGCGCTTCGCGCCGAACACGTCGCTGCGAAGATCGTTGCCGGTCATCAGCGCTTCGTGAGGCTCTGCCTCGAGTGCGCGCAGCGCGCGCTCGAACACCCGGGGATCGGGCTTGCCGAAGCCGAGCTCGCCCTCGACGAAGACCGCGTCGAACAGCGGCGCCAGCGCGAAGCGCTCGATCTTCTCGCGCTGGAAGAGCGCGCCGCCATTCGTGAGCAATGCCAGGCGGTGGCCGCGCGCGCGCAGCTCGAGCAGCGTCTCGCGCGCACCGGGGAAGAAGTGCATGCGCTCGCTGCGCGTGCGCGTGAAGGCGTCGCCGAGCGCGTGGGCC
>JANNKN010000218.1:0-9987 GCA_031396315.1 Deltaproteobacteria bacterium | reverse complement strand
CGCGCCAGAATTGCGCCCCACTCCGCTGGTAGATCGCGCGCCTGAGGGTCCGGACTCACGACTCCCCTTCGCTCTCCGGGGGGAGGGTAGTCATGATTGCCGCCGCCGCGCCCACGGAGAGAGGCCCGTTTGCTTCAGGCGTCGGAGTCGGGGCCAGAGGAGCTTCAGCGACGATCTGAATCCGGCGCAAGCGCTTCGGCGAGCTGGAGCCCGCGGACGCGAAACGAGCGAACGTGTTACAACCACGAAGTCAAAGGAGACGCGCATGAGTTTCTCACTCGGAGTCCGCTGGGCCGGTTCCGCCATCGCGCTGATTTTCTGCGGCGCTGTGAGCGGTCCGGTTGCCGCCGAAGACTTCGGCGGCCTGGTCAAGCGCTTGAAGCAGGAGAAGCCGGAGTTCGCCAAGCGCCAGCAGGCGTTGCTCGCCGGCCGATATGACCTCGCTGACCGCCCGGCTCCGGGCGTCACGATGGCTCGCGGCAAGGCCGTGCAAGGGGGCGTGCGCGCGAAGTTGCCCAACGGCAAAACGTGGGAGCAGCTCGCCGTGATGTCGCCTGAGGACATCAAGGCCGGGGATCTCTGGCCGGCTGGCTTCTTCCCTTTGCCGCATCCCCATCACGAATCGGGCGGGATGGTATTCCCGCAGCCCCTAATTGATGAAACCAAGCGCCAGACCGGTCGTGACCTGACGCGGTTCGATCTCGATTTCGACCTTCCCCAGCATCTGCTCCCCGAGTTCCCGGCGCCGATCTACCTGACGACGCGGCCAGACCTCGGCGACGTGTCGAAGGGCCAGCTCGTGACGCTGGCCAACTTCTACGGGCTGTTCAAAGACATCCTGAATCCCAAGCAGCTGGAAGGCCTGCGTCTGCTCGTGACGCCTTTCCCGCAGGCCCAGTTCAACGCCACTGACGACCGCCGCGCCATGACATCTCATCAGGGCGTCGCCTGCCTGGACTGTCACGCCAATGGCCATACCAACGCGGCCACGCACACGGTCGGCGACATCCGCCCGAATGAGCACCGGCACCGCATCGACACGCCGTCGCTGCGAGGCGTCAACATACAGCGGCTGTTCGGCTCGCAGCGCGCCATGAAGAGCGTCGAGGACTTCACCGAATTCGAGCAGCGGGCTGCCTATTTCGACGGCGACCCGGAGCAGGCGCAGCGCAAGGGGGTGAACATCCTCGAGCGCGGCAGCCAGGTGCACTTCATGGCCGAGGTCCAGGATTTGTTCGACTTCCCTCCCGCGCCGAAGCTGAACGTCCTCGGCAAGCTCGATCCTGCCAAGGCCAGCGAGAGCGAGCTGCGCGGCCAGGCGTTGTTCTTTGGCAAGGCGCAGTGTGTCGCCTGCCACACGCCGCCCTATTACACAGACAACTCCATGCACAACCTGCGCGTCGAACGCTTCTACAAGGAGCGCATGATCAACGGCCGCAAGGCCTCCGCGGATGGACCGATCAAGACCTTCCCGCTCCGCGGCATCAAGGACTCGCCGCCGTATCTACACGACGACCGGCTGCTGACGCTGGACGACACCGTGGAGTTCTTCAATCTCGTGTTGGGCTTGACGCTCAATGAGCAGGAGAAGAAGGACCTCGTGGCGTTTCTGCGGGTGCTGTAGCCGCGTCCGTTCGCGGTCTGACAGCCGTCGGCTTTGCCATCGGCGGGAACCCCGCCGCCGTGGTCCTTCTCGCGACACCCTGAATCTGGGCGAGGAAGCCGCCTGATGACGCCGCGGCAGGCCGCGACGTGTGCGGCGGCACGCACCTAATGATTCGCGTCGGCCAATCCGCCCACATCACCGGTGGGACGCTGCACGTGAACGGAGGCACGTGGACAAGCGAGCGGGTGGCTACGCTCGGTCGACCGCAGCGGCAGGGCACTCAACGAGCCGCTGCGCGTAGGAGGTGTCACATGAAGCTTTACTACTGCCCACAAACGCGCGCATTCACTGCGCTCTGGATGATGGAGGAGGTGGCGCAGCCCTACGAGCTCGTGCGCGTCGACATTCGCGCGCCGGGCCACCCGACCGAGGCCTATCGCAAGATCAACCCGATGGGAAAAGTCGCGGGCTTCTCCGACGGCGAGTGCGCGATGGGAGAGACGGCCGCGATCTTGCTGTACGTCGCAGACAAGTTCCCGCAAACACGCCTCTCGCCCGCGCCGACCGATCCGCAGCGCGGCAGATTCCTCCAGTGGCTGATGTTCTCGCCGACGACGCTCGAGCCCGTAATGAACGAGAAGCGGGAAGGCGCGACAGCGAACAGCTTCACTCACGGTTGGGGCGACTACGACCGCGCGTTCAACGCGCTCGAGAGCGCGATGACGCCGGGGCCGTGGTTGCAAGGAGATCGCTTCGCCGCAGCGGATCTCTACATCGCATCCTCGCTGGGGTTCGGGATGCAGTTCGGGATGATCGACAAGAGGCCGACGTTCGTGGCCTTCGCGGAGCGCGCGTCGGCGCGGCCGGCCTTCAAGCGCGCGACGGAAATCGAGGCGCGGGCGGCGGCAGGCTGAGCCTGTTCTCAGGTGAGCGCAGCGGCCTAGGGCTGGCGCGCTAGTAGGCGGACTGGAGGTCCGGCATGTTGCTGGTTTATCGATGGCTTGTGGTGGAGGCGCCGGGAATCGAACCCGGGTCCGAATGATGTCCAATGCCCGCGTCTACGCGCGTGTCGTCCGCTCGATCTCGGGGAAGCCAGTCGCGAACGCCGGAGAAGCATTCCCCTTGGCATGCATCGATCTCGCCATTCGGTAGCGGCCTGCCAGCGGCCGATGGCCAGCCTTCTGATGGCGTCCGTTCCCCCCTAGAAGGCGTCGAGGACGGACGTCACTTCCTAGGGATTAGCTAGGCAGCGAGTGCGTAGTTTTCGTCGGCAGTTGTTACTACCAACTGCAGCAGGATTAACGAGGTCGCTACCCCCTCGGCGCGCAGCGTGCGTCTTCGATCACCCGTCGAAGCCGATCGCCCCCACGAAGTCGGCGAAGCTAGGGCGCGATCGTCGTTGCGCCAAGCGCGCGAATCGAATCGGACACGGCGCCTGACGCTTCGGGCGCAGTGTCGTATGGTCCGGCGCCCGCGAGGAGGGTGCTGCGATGTCGGTTCCGTTGTCGGATTTGGATCTGCTCTCGCCCGATCTCTACGTGCAGAGCGGCTACCCGCACGAGGCGTGGACGCGCCTGCGCCGCGAGGCGCCGGTGCGCCTCATGGAGAACGCGCTGATGCCCTATTGGGCCGTCACGAAGCACGCCGACATCGCGTTCGTGGGCAAGAACCCCGAGCTTTTCCTGAACGCGCCGCTGCTCGTGCTGCCGACGGACCGCTCGGAGATGGTGCGCGCGTTCCAGCCGCCGCCGACGCTGATCCAGATGGACGGGCCGCGGCACGGCTCGTATCGCAAGCTGATCTCGAAGCGCTTCACGCCCGGCGCGCTGAAGAAGATGCATGGCGAGATCGACCAGATCGCCAAGGAGATCGTCGACGCGCTGCTCGAGCAAGGCGACGAGGGCGAGTGCGATTTCGTCGAGAAGGTCGCCGCGCCGCTTCCGATTGCGGTGATCGCGTGGCTGCTCGGCGTCCCGAAGTCCGATTGGCGCCTGCTGTTCGACTGGACGAATCGCACGATCGGCGCGGCGGATCCCGAGTATCAGGTGCCCGGCCAAACGCCTTCCGAGACTGCGCAGAAGGCGATGACGGAGCTGTTCATGTACTTCGCGAAGCTCGTCGAAGAGCGGCGCAAGAACCCCACCGACGATCTGGTGAGTGTGTTCGCGCACGCGCAGGTGGACGGCGCGCCGTTGCCGCCGCTGGACGTGCTCTCGTATTGCATGATCGTGGTCGTCGCAGGCAACGAGACGACGCGCCACTGCACGAGCGGCGGCAAGCTCGCGCTGATCGAGCACCCCGCGGAGCTCGCGAAGATCCAGCGCGATCCCACGCTGCTCGGCGCAGGCATCGAGGAGATGCTGCGCTGGGCGAGCCCGATCATCCATTTCGCGCGCACAGCGACCCAGGATGTCGAGCTGCACGGCCAACAGATCCGCAAGGGCGATCGGCTCGGCCTGTTCTATCCGTCCGCGAATCGCGACGAGGAGGTGTTCGACGCGCCGTTCACGTTCGACGTCGAGCGCGCGCACAATCGCCACCTCGCGTTCGGCATCGGCGAGCACTTTTGCGCCGGCGCGCACGTGGCGCGGCTCGAGCTCGAGATGGCGTTCAAGTACCTGCTGCCGCGCATCGAGAGCATCGAAGTCTCGGGCCCGATCGAGCGCCTGCGCAGCTCGCTCGTCGGCGGCGTGAAGCACCTGCCGATTCGGTACAAGCTGAAAAAGGCGTAATCGGGGACGCTCCTCCGAGATTGTGACTTTGGGGACAGTCCTGGCGGAAGTGAGGGCCTTCCCGAAGTCACGAACAAGGAGGAACGTCCCCGGGATTCGCCTTGTTAGCCGCGCTTGCGGGCGTTGCTCATGGCGCGGTCGACGGAGCGCTTGTCTTCGCGCTGCTTGATCGTCTCGCGCTTGTCGTAGGTCTTCTTGCCGCGCGCGAGCGCCAGCTCGACTTTCGCGCGACCGGCCTTGAAGTAGAGCGAGAGCGGTACCAGCGTGAAGCCGCGCTCGCCGAGCTTGCCTTCGAGGCGCGCGATCTCACTCTTGTGCATCAGCAGCTTGCGCTCGCGCAGAGGGTCCGAGTTCTCGCGGCTCGCCTGCGCGTAGTGGGCGATCTGGCAGGCTATCAGCCAGACCTCGCCACGCCGCACGATCGCGAACGCGCCGTTCAGGTTGCCCTTGCCCTGGCGCAGCGACTTCACCTCGGGTCCGCGCAGCGCGAGGCCCGCCTCGAACGTGTCGAGGATCTCGTACTCGTAACGCGCACGGCGGTTGGTCGCGATGCGCACCAACTCCGCGCCGGCCTTCTTCTCTTCGCCGCTGCTCTTCGCCATGGGGGCGCGCAGAGTAACAGCACCATGCGCCGCGCTCAGTGCACCTGCTTGTTCGCGCGGTCGACGAACACGCGCTTCGCCTCCCAGCCGTGGCACGCGGCGTCGTCCAGCTGCACCCAGCTGGTGATGATCACGGTGTCGAGCGGCTTCACGAGGTGCGCGGCGGCGCCGTTGATGCAGATCTCGCCGCTGCCGGGTTCGCCCGGGATCGCGTAGGTGCGCAGCCGACTGCCGTTCGTGCAGTCGTAGATCTCGACGCTCTCGTAGGGGAGGATGTCCGCTGCCTCGAGCAGCAAGCTGTCGATCGTGACGCTGCCCTCGTATTCGAGGTTTGCCTCGGTGACGGTGGCGCGGTGGATCTTCGATTTGAGCATGTTACGGGTCACGTCCTGTTACTCCTTCGGTACCTGCAGCACGCAGTTGTCGATCAAGCGCACGGCGTCTCCGCCGGCCTTCGGGAAGAACACGGCCAGCGCGAGCAGCGTCGGGCCCGACAAGCGCGCCGGCGCGAGTGCCAGCGATTCGGGATCGCGCAGCTCGGCATAATCGATCTTGGCGAGCGGCGCGGCGCCGAGCTCGCGGGCAACGAGCGCTTCGAGTGCGTCGCGCGAGCGCTCGCCCGCATCGATCGCGCGCTGCACTGCGCTGAGCGAGCGCGAGAGCGCGAGCGCCTCGCCGCGCGCCCTCGGCGTCAGGTGCACGTTGCGACTCGACAGCGCGAGGCCGTCCGTCTCGCGCACGGTCCCGTGTCCGACGATCTCGACATCGAGACCGAGATCCCCAGCGAGACGGCGAATCAACGCGAGCTGCTGGAAATCCTTCGCACCGAAGATCGCGACATGTGGCTTCGCGGCGATCAGCAGCTTCGCGACGACGGTCGCGACGCCGCGAAAGTGCCCCGGCCGCGTTGCGCCGCAGAGCGGCTTCGCGAGCTCGGTCACTTCGATCCACGTCTGGTAGCCCGCTGGATACAGCTCTGCGTCGGTGGGCAGAAACACAGCGTCGACGCCGCGCTCGCGGCACGCCGCGAGGTCTGCCTCGAGCGTGCGCGGATACGCCGCGAGATCCGCGGACGCGTTGAACTGCGCGGGGTTCACGAAGATCGAGACGACCACGAACTGCGCGCGCTGCCGCGCAGCGTCCACGAGCGCGAGATGGCCCGCGTGCAGCGCGCCCATGGTGGGCACGAGGGCGATGCGCCGCCCCGCAGCGCGCTCGCGATCCGCACGTGCCTGAAGCGCGCGCACCGTGGCGATCGTCTCCATCGCGTGGCTCGCAGTCGGCTAGCGGTACGAGTGTTCGTCGCCGGGGAACTTGCGGTGCCGCACGTCGTCGGCGAATGCGCGCGCCGCTTGCGACGCGAGCTGTCCGAGGTTTGCGTAGCGCTTTGCGAAGCTCGGCGTCCAGTCCGTGAGCCCGAGCAAGTCGTGCAGCACGAGGACCTGACCGTCGCATGCGCAGCCCGCGCCAATCCCAATCGTCGGAATCGCGAGCTGCTGTGTGATCTCGACCGCGAGCTCCGCCGGGATGCCCTCGAGCACGACGGCAAACGCGCCAGCTTCCTGTACCGCGAGCGCGTCCTCGATGACGGCGTCGCGCGCCGCGCCACGGCCCTGCACGCGGTAGCCGCCGAGTTTGTGGATCGACTGCGGCGTGAGCCCGACGTGGCCCATCACCGGAATCTCGGCGTCGACGATCCGCGAAATGGTGGCCTGCATGCGGCGCCCGCCCTCGAGCTTCACCGCTGCGGCGCCGCCCTCCTTCACGAAGCGCACGGCACTGCGCACCGCGTCTTCGGAAGAAACCTGATAACTGCCGAACGGCATGTCGCCGACCACGAGTGCGCGGCGCGCCGTGCGCGCGACGAGCCGTGTGTGGTAGAGCATCTCGTCGAGCGTCACGGGTAAGGTCGTGTCGTGGCCCTGCACGGTGTTGCCCACCGAGTCGCCGACGAGCAGCGCGTCGATGCCGGCTTCGTCGAAGATGCGCGCGAACGTCGCGTCGTAAGCCGTGAGCATCGAGAAGGGCTCGCCCTTCCCTTTGCGGAGCGAGAGCGAGCGCGTCGTGATGCGCTGCTCGCGGTGCGAAGCAGCCGTAATCGTCGACATGGCTGGCGACCTCGCCGGGAGTCCGCGGGACTCAGCCAACCCGAGGTGGAGCGATCGCGCCGTCGAGTGCCCGCAGTCGAACGGACTCATCCGCTCGTGGCTGCGGAACCCTCGCCAGCTTGCCGCCCCCGTCTCGCTCCGACTCGCGGCTCAGCCGCTTTTGGATGCAAGCGATCTCGGGCAGATGTGGCGTCGTCCTGTGTGCGGGCCTTGCCCGGTGTCTGTGGAGCGTTCGATGGAGATCGCACCCTGCGATTCCCCTCGGCTCAGACGTGGATGTACACGGCGACGCCGGAAAGTGTCAACGCGTATTTTCGAGCTCGGGCGCGCTTCGTCAGCGAGCTTCGGCGCCGACCGCCCGGTCGAGCGCCTCGCGCACGGCAGGCGGCAAGTAACGCGCATCGACTTCCGCACGCGCAAAGCGCACGAGCCCCGCCGCGAGTGCCGCAATCTGCGCGCCCAGCGGATCGCTCGCGACGAGCACGACCCAGGGCGCACCGCGCACGAGCGCGGGCCCGCTGGTGAGCCCCGGCGCTGCGTCCGCGCCACCCCGCAACACGCGCACCGAGACGTGGCATTCCCGCGCGAGCTCGGCAAGGGCGTCGCGCAGCGCGGCCGCCTCCACGCGCTCGCCTACCGGCGCCGATTCGTCGGCTGATTCGCGAACTTTGCGAGCGCCTCGCCTGCGGCGTCGCCGAGATCGAGCAGATGCACGCCCGTCTCCCAGAGCTGCGTCGCGGCGTCGAACTGTCCGGCGTGCCCGGTCCACACGACTTTGCCTTCGGCGCGAATCTCCGGGCCCGCGGGGGGCAGCGTGAACGCGACCCGCACGTGCTCGCCCACTTCGATCGGGCGATGCAGCTGAACGCAGACGCCGCGCGGTGAAAGATTCACCGCCAGCTCGCGCTCGATCGCACCGTCGGAGCGCACGATTTCCACCGGCACGGGCGCGACGAAATCGCGGCGCGGATCCTCGCCTCTCACGGCGCCACCTCGCGCGCGAGCTCTCGCCACAGCTCAGGAGCGAGTGCCTCGGCCCGCGTGCGCGCGTCATAACCGCTGCGCGCCAGCCACGCAGCGATGGGCGCCGGATCGATCGCGCCGTGGGCACGCAGCGAGTTCACGAGGGTTTTCCTCCGGTGCGCGAAGGCCGCGCGCACCAAGCGCTCGACCGCGGCCAGCTCGCCGGGCCGAATCGCGGCGTCCGCGCGCGGCGTCAGCAGCGCGAAGCTCGAAACGACTCTCGGTGCAGGATAAAAGCACTGCGGATTCAGGGCGAGGCCGAGCTTCACGCGCGCAACGAGCTGGTGCAGCACCGCGAACGAGCCGAAATCAGGCGTGCCTGGCTTAGAGCTGATGCGCAGCGCGACTTCGCGCTGCAGCATCACCGCCCAGCCCGCGAGCTGCGGCGCGAGATCGAGGAAGCGGCGCATCAGCGGCGTACCCACCGAGTACGGCAGGTTCGCGACGATGCGCACCGGCGCGCCGTTCAACGCGAGCGCTGCGATCTCGGCGGCGAGATCGACTCCCAGCGCGTCGGCGTGCACGAGCCGCACGTTCGCGGGCAGCACCGACTCTTCGGCGAGCGCGCGCACGAGGCCGGCGTCGATCTCGATCGTGGTGACGGCGCGCGCTCGGCGTGCGAGCGCGCACGTCAGGCTGCCGAGCCCCGTGCCGATCTCGAGCACGCCGTCGGTCTCGCCCACCTCCGCGAGCCGCACGAGCTTGTCGGCCTGCGCGTCGTCGCACAGAAAGTTCTGCCCGAGTTCCTTGCTCGGCGCGAGGCCATGGCGCTCGAGGAAGCCGCGGGCGGCGGCGGCGCTCACGAGCGTGCGTCCGCCCACGGGCGATCCGCGAGCGCAACGCGCGAGAACGCTGACAGCGCGAGCGAATCCGTGACGCCGCGCGCCAGCAGCTGCGCGCCGGCAGCGGCGATCATCGCGGCATTGTCGGTGCAGAGCGCGAGCGGCGGCAGGAACAGCGCGAAGCCGTCGCGCTGCGCGGCGACGGCAAGCTCGCGACGCAGGCGCGCGTTCGCAGCGACGCCGCCGACCACCGCGACGCGCACGAGCCCCTCTTCGCGCGCAGCGCGCCGCGTCTTCGCGATCAGCACGTCCGTCGCGGCCGCCTCGAACGAGGCAGCGAGATCCGCCGCGCGCTCGGGGTGCTTCGCGGCCGCGAGCGCAACCGCCGTCTTGAGCCCGCTGTACGAGAAGTCGTAGCCCGGGTCGTCTCCCATCGGCCGCGGGAACGTGAACGCTAGAGCATTGCCCGACTCTGCGAGCTTCGAGAGCGCCGGGCCCCCGGGATAAGGCAAGCCGAGCAGCTTCGCGACTTTGTCGAAGGCTTCGCCGACCGCGTCGTCGCGCGTCTCGCCCAGCACGCGCGGCGGCGCGCCGTCCTCGATGCGGTAGAGCGCGGTGTGCCCGCCGGAGACGACGAGCCCGAGATACGGCGGCACGAGCGCCGCGTCCGCAATCTCGGCGGCGGCAAGATGGCCCGCGAGGTGATGCACGCCGACGACTGGGATGCCGAGGCGATAGGCGTAGGCCTTCGCGAACGAAAGCCCGACCAGCAGCGACCCTAACAACCCTGGGCCCGCCGTGACCGCGACGCCCGTCAGCTCACGCTCCGCGATGCCCGCCTCGGCGAGCGCCGCGCGCACGACCTGCGACACGATCCGCAGATGATCGCGCGAAGCGAGCTCCGGCACGACGCCGCCATACGGCGCATGCACCGCCGCCTGCCCGCGAACCGTGCTCGCCAGCACCTCACGCCCCCCGCGCACGATCGCCGCCGCCATCTCATCGCAGCTGCTCTCAATCCCGAGCACGAGGCTTTCAAAGCTCATCAACCCAACACTCTCATCGCCCCATCCACGCGATGCAACTCACTGCCCGCGCCCAATCCGTGCGCGGGAGGCGCGGCACATCGCCGCG
>JANNKN010000194.1:0-2001 GCA_031396315.1 Deltaproteobacteria bacterium | reverse complement strand
CGCGCAATGGCTCACTCGGCCCTTGGTGGATGCGGCGATTGTGCGGGTTGGCCGCGATGCGGCGAGTTTCAGGCGGGCGATTCGGCGGGGCCTCGCTCCGCTTGATTTGCGCTCCGCAGCCCCCGCGCCGCCGCAACGCGCTCCTCGGGTTGAAAGGCTGTCGTCACGGTTGTTGGGGAGGTCGACGCCACCGCGGCTACGCGCCGCGTTGGCGCCGCTGCCTGCGTCGTGCTCGGGCCGGCATCTTGGAGTGTTCGCGGCGTTGAGCCCGGCTTCCGGGGCTCGGTAGTCATGCCCGTCTTTACTTATCGTGGGATGAATTCTGGCGGGAAGAGTTTGCGCGGGTTCGTGGATGCGGAGAGCAGCGCGGCGGCGCGGTCGAAGTTGCGGCGGGATGGGGTGTTTCTCACTGAGCTTGCACTCGGCGAAGGTGGTGCGGCGGAGACTGCGGCGGCGCGGGAGAAGGATCCGCGCTTCACGCGCAGCGTCTCGGGCACGGATCTCGCGATCGCGACGCGTCAGCTCGCGACGCTGATCGGCGCGGCGGTGCCGCTCGTCGAATCGCTGGGCGCGCTCTCCGAGCAAGTCGAGAACGCACGCCTCAAGGCCGCCTTCGGCGGCGTCCGAGATCGCGTCAACGAGGGCGCCAGCCTCGGCGATGCGCTCGCCGCCGCGGGTCCCTTCTCCGCCTTGTACGTGAACCTCGTGCGCGCGGGCGAAGCCAGCGGCGCGCTCGACGTCGTGCTGGGGCGGCTCGCCGATTATCTCGAGAACCAGGTGCGCACCAAGAACAAGGTGCTCGGGATCGTGCTGTATCCGGTGATCGTGCTCGCGGTCGCGCTCGCGGTCGCGATCGCGCTCGTCACCTTCGTACTGCCGAAGATCGCGACGCTGCTCGAAGACCTCGGCACCGAGCTGCCTCTGATTACACGCGTGATCATCGGGGCGTCGGACTTCCTGATCACGTGGTGGTGGTTGCTGGCGCTGCTCGTCGCCGCTGGCCTGGTGACGCTCCGCTCGGTCGCACGCACCGAGCGCGGCCGCTACGCGCTCGACGGCTTCAAGCTACGCGCGCCGTTCTTCGGGCGGCTCGTGCGCACCGTCGCTATCGCGCGCTGGGCGCGCACGCTCGCAACGCTGCTGGCGGGCGGCATCCCGATCGTGCGCGCACTCGAGACGGCGGGCCGCGTCGCGGGCAACGCCGTGATCGCCGAAGCCGTCGACCGCGCGCGCGAATCCATTATGGGCGGTGCGAGCATCGCCGGTCCGCTGCGCGCGAGCGGGCAATTTCCGCCGCTCGTCACGCACATGGTCGCGGTGGGCGAGCGCTCGGGCGAGCTCGAATCGATGCTCGCAAAGGTCGCCGACACCTACGACGAGCAGGTCGAGACGGCGGTCACGCGCTTCACCGCAATTCTCCAGCCCGTGTTGATCCTGTTCATGGTCGGGATCGTGGCCGTAATCATTCTCGCGGTGCTGCTGCCGCTGATGGATCTCACCAACTCGATGCAGCAATGAGCACCGCGTCAGCCGGGCGAGCCCGGCAGGGAGTCAGACGAATGCGAACGAATCGAAGGCGCCAGCGAGGCTTCACGCTGATCGAGATCATGGCGGTGGTCGTGATCATCGGAATGCTGATGGCGATCGTCGGCAACGCGATCGTCGGCAACATCCGCAAGGCGCGCATCACGACGACGCGGGCACAAATCCAGTCGCTCGAGACGGCGATCACCACGTATCAGATGGACAACGGCCGCTTCCCGAGCACGGACCAGGGCTTGCGCGCGCTGATCGAGAAGCCGACCGGCGCGCCGGAGCCGTACGACTGGCGCCCGGGCGGCTACCTCTCGAAGAAGGAATTGCCGCGCGACGCCTGGGGCAACGAGTTCCAGTACGCGGCGCCCGGCGAGCACAACCCGGATTCCTTCGACCTCTGGTCGCTCGGCGGCGACGCCAAGCCGGGCGGCGTCGAGGAAGAGGCAGATCTCGGCAACTGGGCCA
>JANNKN010000173.1:0-4628 GCA_031396315.1 Deltaproteobacteria bacterium | reverse complement strand
CGCGCAGCCTGCGCGCGCCTAAGCGGCGAGAGGTCGGAGGCGACGATCGGCTCGATGCCGCGCCGCTTCAGCGAGGCGATCACCGCGAGCCCGACCGGCCCGCAGCCGATCACGATCGGCGCCTCGCCATTCCCGAGCGCTGCCTTCGCGACCGCGTGCTCCGCCACCGCGAGCGGCTCGGTGAGCGCCGCCGCTTCGGTCGGCAGCCCGTCCGGCACCCGTAACAACCACGGCTCGCCGAGCAGCATGCGCTCGCCGAAGCCACCGGGGAACTCGTTCGAGTAGCCGACGCCCGCGATGCGGTCGCCGATCGGCACCATCGGCATCGAGCAAACGCGGTCGCCGCGTTTCAGCTTGCGCTCGCAGCCGGGTCCGAAATCGAGAACCTCCGCACAGAATTCGTGGCCCATCACGACGTCGCGCGAGAGATCCATCACGAATGCCCAGGCGTCGACCTCGCGCGAGATGCGCGACATCTGCTCGCCGTGCTTCAGCGCGTGCAAGTCGGAGCCGCAGATGCCGCAGGCGAGCGTCTTCACGAGCACTTGGCCGGGGCCGGGCACCGGCTCCGCGATGTCTGCGGCGACGATTCGGCCCGAACGCATGACGGCGGCGCGCATGGAGGTGCTCCTGGGTGCAGGCGACTCTATCGCGATCGGCCGGTCCGTCTGAGGCGCACGGGCGCGCGAGCTCACGGGCCCAACACCGCCGCCACGATCTCGTCCGCAATCGCTCGCAGCGTGCGCTTCGACGCACCGGCGCGCGCACGGATCGAGAGCGCGAGCATCCCGCTCGCGACGAGCTGGCCGAGCACATGCACGTCGCGGCGCTTCGCGATCTCCCCCGCCCCCTGCGCCGCGGCGAGGCGCGCGATCCACGCGCCGTCGATCTGGTCGAGCACCGCAGCGAGCTGCGCCTGCGCGGCCGTCGACACGCCCGCTTCGGCGGGCAGCGTGCACGCAACGATGCAGCCGCGCGGGCCGTGTTTCCCGGTCACGCCGTCGATCATCGCGCCGAAGAAGCCGCCCAGCGCGTCGGCGACTCGCGGCTGCGCGAGCGGCGCAAGGTACGAGGCGCCGATCTTCGTCACGTAGTGGTCGACGCTCGCGGCGTACAGTTGCTCCTTGTTCCCGAATGCGCCGTACAGGCTCGGCCGATTGATGTTCATCGCGGTCGTGAGCTCGTCGAGCGAGGCGTTGCCGTAGCCGCGGCGCCAGAACGTCTCGAGCGCGGCGTCGAGCGCGGCCTCGCGGTCGAACTCCGCCGGCCGTCCGCGCTTGCGCGCCCCCGTCGCATTTCGTGTTGACATGGCTTCGTTCAGTAATTTACCGTTCGGTACAGAATTCGCCGCCCACCCGAGGAGACTCTTCCGTGCAGCTCTACTACTCGCCCTTCGCTTGCTCGCTCGCGAGCCACATCACGGCGCGCGAGGCAGGCCTCCCGCTCGACCTCGAGGCGGTCACGCTTTCGACCAAGCGCACCGCGTCCGGAGCGGACTTTCTCGCGGTTTCGCCCAAAGGTCAGGTACCCACCCTGCGCCTCGACGACGGGGCGATCCTCACCGAGAACGCGGCCGTGCTCCAATATCTCGCGGACTCCGCCCCGGCGTCGGGCCTCCTGCCCGCGCCAGGCTCGCGCGAGCGCTACCGCGTGCTCGAGTGGCTCAATTACGTCGGCACGGAGATCCACAAGGGCTGCTTCTTCGCGATGTTCTCGCCCGACGCACCGCCCGAGGCGAAGGCATGGGCGCGCGGCCTGCTCGACAGGAAGCTCGCCTACGTTGCGTCGCAGCTCGCCGGCAGGGCCTTCGTCGCGGCGGACCGCTTCACGATCGCCGACGCTTACCTGACCTGGGCACTCACCCTCGCGCAGAAGGTAGGCGCAGACGTCGGTGCCCAACCGGCCCTCGCCGCATACCTCCAGAGCATGCACGCGCGCCCCGCGGTGCAGGCCGCGATCGCGGCGGAGACGGCGGCCGCGCAGCCGGCGCGCTGAGTCGGGCGGCGGGTCGCTGCGCCTTCGACGCGAGGCCGCGCGAGCCGCGGGGGCGCGAAGTCGATAATTTCGCGCGCCTATGAACGATCGCGCCGCCGCTCTGCCCTATCCCGAAGTCCCCGCGCAGGCCTCGTTTCCCGAGATCGAGGCGCGCGTCGCGGAGCGCTGGCGCAAGGAGCGCACCTTCGAGCGCTCGGTCGAGGACCGGCCCGCGGGCGAGAACGGCGCGAACGAGTTCGTGTTCTACGACGGCCCGCCCTTCGCGAACGGGCTGCCGCACTTCGGGCACCTGCTCACGAGCTACGTGAAGGACGTGATCCCGCGCTATCAGACTTTGCGCGGGCGACGCGTCGAGCGGCGTTTCGGTTGTGATTGCCACGGGCTCCCGGCCGAGATGGAGGCGGAGAAGGAATTAGGAGTTTCGGGCCGCGCAGCGATTCTCGAGTACGGCATCGAGCGCTTCAACGCGCACTGCCAGAGCTCGGTGATGCGGTACACGGAGCAGTGGGAGCACACGATCCGGCGCGCGGGCCGCTGGGTCGATTTCAAGAACGATTACAAGACGATGGACGCCTCCTACATGGAGAGCGTGCTGTGGGCGTTCAAGCGGCTGTGGGATCTCGGGCTGATCTACGAAGGCGTGCGCGTGCTGCCGTACTCGTGGGCCGCCCAGACGCCGGTCTCGAATTTCGAGACGCGCATGGACAACTCCACGCGCGAGAAGCAGGACCCCGCGATTACGGTGCGGTTTGCGCTGAAGCCGGTGGCGGGCGAAGCAGCGCCGACTGAACTGTGGGCGTGGACGACGACGCCGTGGACCTTGCCGTCCAACCTCGCGCTCGCGGTCGGGCCTGCGCTCGACTACGCGGTGTTCGCGCTCGGCGACAAGCGCATCGTGCTCGGCGCGGCGTGCGCGGCAAAGTACGAGAAGGAGCTCGCGGGCGCGGAGCGCGTCGCGACGCTGAAAGGCGCCGAACTCGCTGGGCGCAGCTACGAACCGCTGTTTCCTTTTTTCTCTGGGCAAGCGAATGCGTTCCGCGTGCTCGCCGCCGAGTTCGTCGACGTCGCGGAAGGCACGGGCGTCGTGCACATGGCGCCGGGATTCGGCGAGGACGACCTCGCTGTGTGCGCCGCCGCGGGCATCGGCATCGTCGTGCCGGTAGACGATGCGGGCAAGTTCACCGCCGAAGTGACGGATTGGGCCGGCGAGCACGTCTTCGAGGCCAACCCGAAGATCATCCGCGCGCTGAAGGATCGCGGTGAGCTGATCCGCCACGAGACGATTCTGCATAATTACCCACACTGCTGGCGCACCGACACGCCGCTGATCTACCGCGCGATGTCGTCGTGGTTCGTGCGCGTCAGCGAGTTCAAGGATCGCCTCGTCGCGAACAACCAGAAGATCAACTGGATCCCCGGCCACGTGCGCGACGGCCTGTTCGGCAACTGGCTCGAGAGTGCGCGCGATTGGTCGATCTCGCGCAACCGCTTTTGGGGCTCGCCGATCCCGGTGTGGCGCAGCGACGACCCGAAGTATCCGCGCGTGGACGTGTACGGCAGCAACGCCGAGCTCGAACGCGACTTCGGCGTGCCCGTAACAGATTTTCATCGCCCGGCGATCGACCAGCTCGTGCGCCCGAACCCCGACGATCCGACGGGCAAGGCGATGATGCGCCGCATCCCCGACGTGCTCGACTGCTGGTTCGAATCGGGCTCGATGCCGTACGCGCAGGTGCACTATCCGTTCGAGCGCAAGGACTGGTTCGAGCACCATTTCCCGGCGGACTTCATCGTCGAGTACGTCGCGCAGACGCGCGGCTGGTTCTACACGCTGCACGTGCTCGCAACGGCGCTCTTCGATCGGCCCGCGTTCAAGAACGTGATCTGCCACGGCGTGACGGTGGACGAACAGGGCCAGAAGCTGAGCAAGCGGCTGCGCAATTACCCAGAGCCGGAAGAGGTGTTCGACAAGCACGGCTCGGATGCGCTGCGCTGGTACCTGATGAGTTCGCCGATCCTGCGCGGTGGCGACCTGCGCGTCGAAAAAGACGGCAAGCCGATCGCCGACGCGGTACGCGCGGTGCTGCTGCCGATGTGGAACGCGTGGCACTTCTTCGCGCTCTACGCGAACGCGGACGGCGTCACGGCCAACGAGGTGTCGAGCGCGACGAACGTGCTCGACCGGTACGCGCTCGCGAAGACGCGCGCGCTCGTCGAGGACGCACAGCGTGCGCTCGACGCCTACGACATCGCGAGCGCGTGCCAGAGCATCACGGCCTACCTCGACGCCCTCAACAACTGGTACATCCGCCGCAGCCGGCCGCGCTTCTGGAAGGAGCAAGACGACAAGGATCGAGGCGACCAGGATCGAGGCGACAAGGATCGAGGCGACGCGGACAAGCGCGACGCCTACGACACGCTCTACACCGTGCTGACGACCGTGTGCCGGGTGGCGGCGCCGTTCCTGCCCCTCGTGACCGAGGAGATCTATCGCGGGCTCACCGGCAAAAGCGTGCACCTATCGGATTGTCCCGATTCGAACGCGCTGCTCGCGGATGCCGAACTCGTCGCCGACATGGATCGCGTGCGCGACGTGTGCTCGACTTCATTGGGGATGCGCCGCGCTCATAAGG
>JANNKN010000166.1:0-13171 GCA_031396315.1 Deltaproteobacteria bacterium | reverse complement strand
GGACCCTGATGACTCGCATTTCGTTCCTCGGGGCTGTCGGAACTGTCACGGGCTCGAAGTACTTGGTCGAGACGGAAACCGCGCGACTTCTCGTCGACTGCGGCGTCTTCCAGGGCGTGAAGGCGCTACGCGAGAGGAATTGGTCCCCACCGCCGGTCGATCCCGCTCATCTCGACGCGGTCATCCTCACTCACGCGCACATCGACCACAGCGGATATGTCCCGAAGCTCTGTGGCGACGGATTCCGAGGGCGCGTGCACTGCACGACTGGAACCGAAGATCTTCTCCAGATTCTGTTGCCCGACTCCGGGCACCTCGAAGAGGAGGCGGTACGGCTCGCGAGCCGACATGGCTACGCGCGCAAGCGCCCCCCTCTCCCGCTGTACACCGAGGAGGACGCCCGCCTCAGTCTCGAGCAGCTCGAGGCGCACGAGTTTGGCCAGGAGTTCTCGCCGGCGCCCGGGGTCTTCGCACGCTTCACGCGCGCGGGGCACATCCTTGGATCGGCGTGCCTAACACTCCGGACGGCTTGGGAGACGATCGCCTTTTCGGGCGATGTCGGACGCCCCGACGATCCGATCATGCGCCCGCCCGACGCGCTGCCTGCTGCCGACTACATCGTCGTCGAGTCGACCTACGGAGATCGACGTCATCCCGAGGAGGCCGCCTCGGATGCGCTCGCGCGGCTGGTGCAAGAGACCGCCGCTCGAGGTGGCACGATTCTGGTCCCGGCCTTCGCCGTCGGCCGCTCACAGCATCTTCTGCACCTGTTGGCCGAGCTCCGCCAGGCCGACCGCATTCCCGCGATTCCGGTGTTTCTCGGCGGCCCGATGGCGATCAACGCGACGGAGATCTTCTGTCGCCACAAGGACGATCACCGGCTGAGCGAGGACCAGTGCCACGCGATGTGCAAGGTCGCGCACTACACGCGCACCGCCGACGAATCGAAGGCACTCGCTCACCACGCGGGACCGATGATCATCATCTCGGCCAGCGGCATGGCGACGGGTGGCCGGATCCTCCATCACCTGCGCCGCTGCCTGCCGGATCCTCGCCATGCGGTACTGTTGGTCGGCTTCCAGTCCGCGGGCACGCGCGGGCGATCGCTTCTCGACGGCACCGACGAGCTCAAGATCCACGGTCAGTACGTGCCCGTCCACGCTCGCATCGCACAGATCCCTGGGCTTTCCGCGCATGGCGACTACGCCGAGCTCTTGGATTGGCTGCGCAAGAGCAGCCTGTCGCCACGCCGCGCCTTCGTAACCCATGGTGAGCCGGCGGCAGCGGACGCGTTTCGTCGCAGGCTGCGCGATCACCTCGGCTGGGACGCGGTTGTTCCGAGCGACGGCTCCAGCTGGACGCTGGACTGACGCGATGGCCGGCCACGCCCTGCGCCTCGTGCGGCTCGGCATCGACACGCACCAAGAGCCGATCGTCTACATGCCGGCCGACTGCCATGTGTGTCGCTCCGAAGGCTTCGCCGCGCACTCGCGCGTGCGCGTCGCGACGGACGCATCCGCCCTGGTCGCGACGCTCAATGTCGTGCATGGCGACCTGCTGAAGCCCGGCGAGGCTGGACTCTCCGAGTCTGCGTGGAAACGGCTCGACGCTCGAGCCGGCCAGCTCGCTCGCGTCTCTCACGCACCGCAAGTCGAGTCATTGAGTGCGCTCCGTTCAAAGATCTACGGGCACGCACTAACGGAGATGCAGATCGAAGAGATCCTCCGCGACGTCGCCGCGGGCCGCTACGCAGACATCGAAATCGCCGCGCTTCTCACGGCCTTCTCCGCCGCGGGCCTGAGTCTCAGCGAGGTTGTTGGGCTCACGCGCGGAATGGTCGCCGTCGGCGATCGGCTGCACTGGGACCGAGAGATCGTCGCCGACAAGCACTGCGTCGGCGGACTACCCGGAAATCGCACGACGCCGATCGTCGTCGCGATCGTCGCTGCGCTCGGAGTGTGGATCCCGAAGACATCGTCACGCGCGATTACCTCCCCTGCTGGCACGGCCGACACGATGGAGACCCTGACCCGCGTTGATCTCGACCTGTCTTCAATGCGGCGTGTCGTCGAGCGCGAGGGCGGCTGCCTCGTTTGGGGCGGCGCCGTCGGCCTCAGCCCGGTAGACGATCTCTTGATCCGCATCGAGCGTGCGCTCGACATCGACAGCGATGCGCAGCTCGTCGCCTCCGTGCTTTCGAAGAAGCTCGCGGCCGGCTCCTCGCATGTCGTGATCGACATCCCAGTCGGGCCGACCGCCAAGGTCAGGAGTCGAGAGAGCGCCTCGGTGCTCGGCGCGCTTCTCGCGGAAGTCGGGCGCCAGTTAGGGCTACACATCCGAACGATTGTTACGGACGGAACGCAACCAGTCGGGCGAGGAATCGGACCAGCGCTCGAAGCGCGCGACGTGCTCGCAGTGATACGCGCCGCGCCGGATGCCCCGAGCGATCTCAGAGAACGCGCCATGACACTTGCTGGCGAGGTGCTCGAGCTCGCTGGACACAGCCCCGCCGGACGCGGCGAGAGCGCCGCCTCGGCTGCACTCTCGGATGGGCGCGCGTGGAGAAAGCTGCAGGCGATCTGCGAGGCGCAGGGCGGCCTGCGCGAGCCGCCGCAGGCGCAACACCGCTGGGCCTTTGAAGCTTCCGAGGCGGGCCTCATCGCGACCATCGACAACCGTCGACTAGCGCGCGCAGCGAAGCTCGCGGGCGCTCCGTTGGCGAAGGCTGCTGGCATCTCGATGCGAGTTCGACTCGGCGATTCCGTCGAGCGTGGAGAGCCGCTCTTCGAGCTGCACGCGGAGAGCGCGGGGGAGCTCGATTACGCGCAGAGCTATTTGGCCGCGCATCCGGACATCGTTGGGATCGGAACCGTGAGATGACGCCCCTTCTTCTGCCGCTTCCGGGCAATGACGCCCTCGCCGGCGCGCTTTCGCAACAACTCGGTTGGGCCCTCGGAAGCCTCGCGACGCGTCGTTTTCCGGACGGCGAGACCTACCTACGAATCGACGCCGAATGCGCCGAGCGGAGCGTGTCACTCGTCTGCACGCTGGATCGGCCGGACGAGAAGTTTCTCCCGCTGGTCTTTGCGGTCGACACTGTTCGAGAACTCGGCGCTACGCGCGTCGGGCTCATCGCTCCCTATCTCGCGTACATGCGCCAGGATCAGCGCTTCCAGCCGGGGGAAGCGGTGACGTCGCGGATCTTCTCGTCCCTCCTTTCGACCCGATTCGACTGGCTCCTCACGATCGACCCTCACCTGCACCGCTTCCGCTCTCTCGGCGAGATTTACCCGATCGCGACGCGTGTCGTGCACGCGGCGCCGGCGCTGGCCGCCTGGATTGCAGCGAATGTGGCGCGGCCATTCCTAATCGGCCCCGACCAGGAGAGCGAGCAGTGGGTCGCGGATGTCGCGCAGCGCGTGGGAGCGCCCTACTCCGTGCTCAGAAAGACTCGACACGGCGACCTCGACGTCGAAGTCTCCGTTCCCGATGTCGAGAAGCATCGCGATCGAACTCCCGTCGTGCTGGACGACATCATCTCGTCCGCCCGGACGATGATTCAGGCGACTCGCCGGCTGGTTGAGGCCGGACTGCTTGCGCCCATCTGCCTCGGCGTCCACGGGATCTTCGCTGGAGACGCACGGCGCCTGCTCCAGGAGGCCGGTGCCGCGCGCGTCGTCACGATGCGGAGCGTTCCGCACGCGACCAACGAGATCGAGGTCGTGGACCTTCTCGCCGAGCCGCTTTCTGAGCTGGCGACCGAGCGCGAGAAGGTGCGCGATGCCTGAGACGCCCGACTCGGTTCAGATCATCATCCTCGGTGGGCGCGGAGAGCTCACGCGACGGAAGCTGATCCCAGCGCTCGCGCGCCTGGCCGCGCATCCCGAAACACCGCGCCAGGACCTAACGATCGTCGGCGTCTCGCGCGGCGACGAGAGCGATGCGTCCTTCCGGGCAGCACTCGCTCAGGAGCTTCCGGAGAACGCGCGCGACGGCTTCGCATTGCTCGAGCCACGCATCTTCTATCGCCGCGCCGACGTCCGCGAGCGGGCGTCCCTAGAAGCCCTCGCGAACGAGCTGACCACGCTCGCGAAGGGGCGGACCTGTGGTCGCCTGTTCTACCTCGCCCTCGCCCCAGATCGTTTCGCCGCGACGGTGGCGAACCTCTCCGCCGCGAGACTGCTCGACATGCGCGAGGGAGAGCGCGTGGCGTGGCGGCGCCTCATCATCGAGAAGCCGTTCGGCCGCGATCTCTCGAGTGCGCGTTCACTGAATCGCGCCCTACACGAGCGGCTGCGCGAGGAGCAGATCTTCCGGATCGATCACTACCTGGCGAAGGAGACGGTGCAGAACCTACTCGGCTTCCGCTTCCACAACGCGATCTTCGAGCCGCTCTGGAATCGGCACCACATCGAAAGCGTGCAGATCACGGTCGCGGAAGCTGCTGGCGTGGACAGGGGCCGCGCGAGTTATTACGACTCGGCGGGCGCCGCCCGCGACGTCGTCCAGAACCACATGCTTCAGATTCTCGCCCTCATCGCAATGGAGCCGCCCGCATCTCTAGACCCCGAGGCGATTCGCGACCAGAAGGTGCAGGTGCTCCGAGCCCTTCGACGCGTCGGGCCCGAGAACGCCACGAGCGACATCGTGCGCGCACGCTACGCCGCCGGATCTTCCGAGGGATCCAAGCTGCCGAGTTACCTCGACGAGGCTGGCGTCCCAGCCGACTCGCGGACAGAGACGTTCGTCGCCCTGCGAGCGGAGCTCGCGAGCTGGCGCTGGAGTGGGGTCCCGTTCTTCTTGCGTCATGGAAAGCGCATGCCTAAGCGCTTCACAGACGTGCAGATTTACTTCTGCACACCGCCATTGCGTCTCTTCAATCGGCCCGAAGGAATGAGCGACGCGGAGGTCCACCTACGGCTCGCAGACCGGTCGCTCTGTTGCCTTCGGCCTAACATCCTGACGCTTCGAATCCAGCCTGACGAGCGAATCTCGCTCTCCTTCGGCGTGAAGGAGCCTGGGCATGCAATGCGGATGGCTCCGGCCGCGCTCGAGTTCGACTACGCGCAGCACTTTGGAGCCACGCCGCCCGATGCCTACGAGCGCCTCTTGCTCGATGCATTGCAGGGGGATCAGACGCTCTTCCTCCGCGCGGATGAAGTCGAGGCCGCCTGGGAGTGGACGGATGCGCTGCGCGCGAGCTGGGATCTACCCGGGGCGCCTCCGCTCCTCGAGTACCCGGCAGGCAGCTGGGGCCCCACTGAGGCCGATCAGGTCTTCCGCGGCTGCTGCGAGGGAGGCTGGTCGCGTGGCTGACCGCGCGAGGCTCGTCTGCGCGACAGACGCGGCCGCGCGCGCGTCGGCGCTGCTCGTCGAAGCGGTGCGCGCAGTGGACTCCGAGCGAGGTCGCGCGCGGCTCGCGATCTCCGGTGGCTCCGCGCTCTGCGCACTCGCGGCAGCGCGCAGTCAGCTCGGCGCAGTCTGGCAGCGCGTCTTGCTCACCTGGGTGGACGAGCGCTGCGTTCCCTTCGCAGACGAGCACTCGAATCGTGGCGCCGCGTATCGGTCGGCTGCGCTCGACTCGCGCGACCCGCCCGCCGATCTGCTTCCGTTGTTCGAGGATGGTGAACACGGTGACGCAGCCGCCCTGCGCGCCGAAGCGGCGCTCGTGGCGCGTTTTGCGGGCGAGATCGACGTCGCGCTGCTCGGCATGGGCGAGGATGGCCATGTGGGCTCGCTGTTTCCGGGCGCCGTCGAGCCCGGAGACACGCGCGTTGCGTTCATCCGTTCGAGCCCGAAGCCGCCGCGCGAGCGGATCACGTTGACCCGCCGAATGCTCGCGACCGCGAGCAGCGCGATTCTCTTCGCGACCGGAGAGACGAAGCGCAGCGCCATCCAGCGCGTGTTGGCGGGCGACCCAGCACTTCCTGCGACCGGCCTTCCTGGCCTGATCATCGTCACGGAGCTCGACCTCGAGCGGAGATGCACGCTATGACGGTCGAGATGTGCGACGTCGGCGTGATCGGACTCGGCGTGATGGGCGGCGGCCTGGCGCGGAACCTCGCAAGTCACGGCTACCGCGTCGCGGTGCAGAGCCGCTCCTTCGAGACGGCACGGCGCCTGACCGCGCAGTATCCGGACGCGACGCTCACGGCGTTCTCACGAATTGAGGATTTCGTGCGAGCGCTCGCCCGGCCGCGACTGATTATTCTGCTCGTGCCCGCGGGCCCACCGGTCGACACTGCGATCGCGACCCTTGGCCCGCTGCTGGAAACGGACGATGTGTTGATCGACGCCGGAAACAGCCACTTCGGCGACACCGAGCGGCGCATCGCGAGTGCTGCGAGTCAGCCGTGGCGCTTCGTCGGCATGGGCGTTTCGGGCGGCTCGGAGGGTGCGCTCCGCGGGCCGTCCCTAATGCCCGGCGGCGACGAGCGTGCCTGGGAGCAGCTGCGACCCGTGTGCGAAGCGATCGCCGCCGTGCGCGACGGCGCTGCGTGCGTTGCCTGGTGCGGACGTGGCGCTGCGGGCCACTTCGTGAAGATTGTGCACAACGGAATCGAGTACGGAGACATGCAGCTGATCGCGGAGGCGGCTTTCCTGATGCGTCGCGGCCTCGCGCTCGGCCCCGCCGCAGTGGCCGAGGCGTTCGCGGCTTGGAACGAGGGCGAGCTCGAGAGCTTCCTGCTGGAGATCGCGGCGAAGATATTCCGCGTTCGGGATCCGGCGAAACCGGGCGCGCTCCTGCTCGATGCGGTGCTCGACCGGGCCGCTCAGAAGGGCACCGGGCGTTGGACCGTGCAGGCCGCGCTCGAGCTCGGAGTCGCCGTCCCGAGCATCTCCGCAGCGGTCGATGCGCGCGCGCTGTCGGCCGGCCTCCCGCTGCGAGCGCGCGTGGACGCCGCGTTCGGCGGGGCGCCTCACGGCCAACTCGAGGGCGTCAGCTTGGACGACGTGCGCGCGGCACTCTACGCCGCGCGCATCGCAACCTATTCGCAAGGCTTCAGCCTGCTCGCGTCTGCCAGCCGGGCTCACGCCTACGGAACGAATCTCGCCGAGGTGGCCCGTATCTGGAGGGCGGGATGCATCATTCGAGCACGTCTGCTCGACGAAATTCGGTCGGCGCTCGCGAATGAGAACGAGGGCTTGCTCGCGCTCGCGCCCTCTCTGCGTGAAGAGATCGCGCGCCGGCTCCCCGCCTGGCGTCGCGTCGTGGCCGCCTCCGCACGTGCTGGATTCCCCGTGCCTGCTCTCGCGGCATCTCTCGGGTGGCTCGACACGCTCGCTACGGTGCGAGGCAGCGCAGATCTCATTCAGGCGCAGCGCGATTGGTTCGGTGCTCATGGCTATGAGCGCCGGGACCAACCCGGTGTCGCGGTCCATAGTGATTGGGCAATGCTTTTGAGGAATTGACCGCGGCCGAGCGAGCCTTCGGGTCAGCGCGTCAGCTCGAGCAAGCGATCGAGCATCTGTCGATGCGCCGCTAGCAACACCCGGGAGGAGGAGGTGCCATCATCAGCCCGAGTAAGCGATCGAGCATCTGTTGGTGCTTGATCGTCTCGCGCGCCCGGCTCTCGGGATCGGTGATGCTCTCGAGTTGCGTCGAGTGCGTCGCGATTTCGCGCAGCAGGGCCTCGCGCTCCGCGATCCGCTGAGCCGTCGCAGGGGCCGCCATCGTCGCAGACGGATCGGCGGTTGCTGCTCCCATGCCGCCCATCTCCATCGCGTCCTCACCCTCCATCATTCCACCCATCATGCCGCCGCCCATCGGCGCCGCGCCTTGAGGCGGAGGCGCGCCTGGAGTCATGCCACCTGCAGGAGGCGTGCTGGGCATTGCCATCTCCATCGCATCCTCGCCCTCGATCTTCATGCCGCCGCCGAAAGCGGCTGGGCCTTGGGGGTGAGGGGCGCCTGGACTCATGCCGCCCGCAGAAGGCGCGCTGGGCATCGCCATCTCCATCGCGTCGTCGCCCTCCATTGCCATGCCGCCGCCCATCGCCGCTGGGGCTTGCGGTTGAGCAGCGCCCGGACTCCTGCCGCCCGCGGGAGCCGTGCTGGGCATAGCCATCTCCATCGCGTCGTCCTCGCCCTCCATCGCCATGCCGCCGCCCATCGGCGCCGCGCCTTGCGGCTGAGCACCCGTGTACGCCACGGCGTGTTTCTGGCGCTCGATCATCAAGCCGAGCAGCTCCTCCGTCATGAGGAAGTGCTTCTGGGTCTCAATCTGGAGCTGCGTCGGATCTTGAATCTTCTGCATGGCCTCGGTGTGATGGCGAATCTCCATCCGCTTCGTTTCCAGTGGGTCGGTCGCATCGCCAGCCGGATGATTCGCAGCGGCGGGCCCGCACGCTGAGAGGAAGCAAACCGCCAGAACTAGAGCGGACAGAATCGTGCGCATTCGATTGCACCTCCGCCGGCGCGCGCCGCGACGACGATGTCGAGCACTTGCGCCTGCATACTCAACTACGGGGCGTGAGCCGGTGCGGTGACGTTGCGCGGCGACCTAGTGGTGCGCGCGCGCTTGTCGGTCTCGGATCTCCGCGGGCCAGCGGCTCTTGATGAAGGCGAGCACGGCCCAGATGTCGTCGTCCACGAGCTTGTCTCGGAATGCCGGCATCGCGCTGCCTGAACCATCCGTCGCCGGCGCGCTCCCGCCGTGCTTGCTCGTGTCAAAGAGCCACGTGTCCGGGTGGTGCCATGTGTGACCGGACTCGTCGTGGGGCGGCGCGAGAAAGCGGCCCTTGACTTGGCGCCGGTTCCAACCCGCCTGGCCCTCCAGATTGGACCCGTGACAGGAGCTGCAGTGCTGCGCATAGAGCGTCTCACCGCGCGCAACCTGCGGGAGACTCTGCGGATCGGCGCGTGTCGTCGGACGGGACGGAGGGCGGGGATCCGAACCTAGGCTGCGAATTGCCACCCACGCCACGGCGCCTGCGACGACCGCTCCGCCCGCCATCCAGCGGAGCCATCCTCGCCGCCGCCGCAACGCCCACGTTGCGCCGCCCGTCCGCGGCCGCGAGCTCCCCCCGCGTCGTCGCCTTCGACCCATCCGCTCTCTTCCCATTCGACAATGGGGCTTACGAACACCGGGCCGCCTGGTGACCGCGGTTCGGAGTCACGATCGCGCCTTCGCGTCGTATTCAACGGGTGTGCCGGGGCCCAGGACCGCGCGTGGCGGTCGAGCCAGCCCAGGCTCGATCACTTCCGATGGGAGTCGCGAGCACGTCGTCATTGCTGATACGGCAACAATCAAACACCTGAAGGCGCACCTATGCGAATCCATAACAAAACTCTAGGGGGAGGCGTTGGGGCGACATCGTCGACCTGGAGAGCGCCGGCCCTGATGACGTTGGCGATCCTCGCCACAGTCTTAGGGGCAACGGGTTGCGACAGCTCCAACGGCACTGTCTCCCCCACCGAAGCCGACTCGCGTTCCGACGACTCTGACTCCAACGGTCCCGACTCCCACGGCGAACACCGCGGGATGGATGAAATGCACGGAGATGACCCGCGCTGAAACGACCGATCAACGCTCCAGCCCACTGGCTCATCACGATGAGAGCAGTGCTTTGGTGTCGGCCTCGCCCGAGCGTGTGTTCGCGCACATCGACGATCACGAGCGCCTTTCGTCCCACATGAGCCAGTCCTCCTGGCGAATGGGCGGGGGCCGCATGAAGACCACCCTCGATGAGCGCCGCGGCCAGAGCGTTGGATCACACATTCGGGTGAGCGGCCGCATCCTCGGCCTCGAGCTGTCGCTGAACGAAGTGGTGACTGAGCGAGAACCGCCAAACCGTAAAGTTTGGGAGACCGTGGGTTCCCCCAGGCTTCTGGTCATCGGTTCGTACTTGATGGGTTTCGAGGTGACGCGTCGTGGGAGTGGCTCCCACCTTCGCGTCTTCATCGACTACGCGTGGCCCCATCCGTGGCCGCAACGTTGGCTCGGGCGCGCTCTTGGCGGCTCCTACGCGCGTTGGTGCACGCAAAGCATGGTCAGCGACGCCGTACGACAATTTGCGTCTGACGCGAAACCGAGCTCGACAGGAGTCGCATGACGGATTCTCACTACGGGCACCACGAACACGGGCCTCACCCGCGCGCGATTCTCGTTTCCTTGCTTACCGCCACCGTTGCGGCGCTCTTGGTTGCGAGCGTGGCTTCAGTCCCGGCTGCGCTCGCTCAACAGATCCCGCCCGGAAGCGCGCCGCGCTCCGGCGGAGTCGTGGCGCTGCCGGGGTTTCCAGGAGCGCCGCACATCTACCACATCGGTGCGACTGACTTCTTCCTCGGCCACTCCGGAACGATCAGGCTGACTCCGGATCAGCAGGTCGCTCTCAACGGAATCAAGGTGAAATCGATTGCGGAGCTGGGAGCCGCGCATCGCAAGATCAATCAGGCTGAGCAGGAATTATGGACTCTCACGGGTACCGACCAACCCGACGCGGTGGCGCTAGAGACGAAGGTGCGCGAGATCGAAAGGTTGAAGGGTGATCGACGGATCGCGTTCATCCGATCGGTCGGTGAGGCGGCACGCCTACTCAGCAACGAACAACGTGCCTTACTGAGTCGCACCGGCGCACCGGGAATGGCGCCGGCGACCGCTCCGCAAGATCCAAGCGGCTCCACGAAGCCCAACCCTGGAATGGGCGCCCCGAACGCCACGCCGGCGATGCCCGCAATGGGTGATGATTCGATGGGCGGCATGGTTGGTGGGATCGTTCCTAACACCACCGGCCCGCCGGCGTCCGCGGGTCACCTTGGCCATCATCCTGGGGGCGGCGCCGCCAGCGTTCCCGGCGCACAAGGGATGACGACCGGCACACCCATGAGTGCACCCGCCGCCGCAACCGGCGCGCCGGGAATGGCCGCGAGCGCGCCGATGGCTGCACCCGTAACAACCCCCGGCGCGCCTAGCGCAGCGGGAATGGCCAGTATGGCTGAGATGATGGGCCAGATGATGGCGCCCGCGGCCGCCGGTGGCTGCATGGGCGCCGGTTGTGGGTCGGGTGCATCCCTAACACCGATCTACCCGACGTTGATGACGCTTCCTGCGCTCACTCCGGAGAAGCGTGCCGAGATCGATGCACTCGCGAGCCAGCAAATCAGCGAGGGTATGGAGCGGCTCACTGGGGGCGTCGAATCGATCTACCGCGCGACGCAAGTGGGCGATGACGCGGCCGCCCAGGAATCCGTGGGCGTGATGCGCGAGGGTCTCGACGAACTCGGCGCTGGAATCGCGGCTCGGCGAGTCCTGTCTGAAGGCAAGGCGCCGCGCAACCTCGCGCTCGACTGGTTCAAGCGCGAGATGAACCTTGCGTCTCCGATCGCGCGCGAAGAGCCACACGGCTTCCTCGGCTTCCAACCGTTCCACCTCTTCACGATGGTGCTGATGATCGCCTTCGCGCTGGCGATGATCGCCATGTACTTCTTCAAGATGCGCCGCGCGGCGGCCCTCTTCGGGCGGATCGAGCCCGACTCGGGAGCACCACCACCCCGAGCGCCTCCGCCACCTCCCGGAGCACCCGGCCCGCCCTCCCCGGCGTCTCCGCCGGGCGGAGCGGCACCGCCGCCCGCCGTATCGACCTCCCCGGCTACGCCCGCAGTCGGAACGCCACCCTCACCTAATGCCTCGTCCGGAGGGTCATCCGCGGCTCTCGCACCCGAGGGGGCCTCCGTACCCCCTCTGACCGCGAATTGGCGAGGGCAACTCCGCATCGGCGGCATCGCTACGGAGACACCGAGCGTCAAAACGTTCCGCCTGCTGCCTTCCTCCGGCGACGGCCTAATTCCTTTCACTTTTGTGCCAGGCCAGTTCCTCAACGTCGCGTTCTGGATTGGCGGCGCGAAGATGAACCGCTCCTACTCGATCTCCTCTTCCCCGACGCGGCGCGACCACATCGAGCTGACCGTGCGGCGTGAGCCACGGGGCGCGGTCTCCCGCCACATTGTGGATCTGCTCGAGGTGGGCGACCCGATCGAAGGGGGAGGCCCAATCGGGAAGTTCACGTTCTCCGGAACCGAAGCAGACAGCATCGTCCTCATCGCGGGCGGCGTGGGGATCACGCCCATGATGAGCATCACGCGGTATCTCACCGAGCGGTCATGGGGTGGAGAGATCTTTCTCGTCTACGCGTGCCGCGCTCCGACTGACTTCATCTTCGCGAACGAAGTCGCCGCCCTTCAGCGTGTCAATCCAAAGCTGCACGTCGTGGTCACGATGTCTCGCCCAGATGGGACAGACTGGAAGGGGCCGCGCGGGCGCGTAACCAAAGAGCTGCTCACGCAGGCGATCCCCGATCTTGCTTCGCGGAGGATCCACCTGTGCGGGCCACCCTCGATGATGGACGCGACCAAGGCCATCCTCGTCGAGCTTGGAGTCCCTCCAGACCGCTTGAAGACCGAGGCCTTCGGCGCGACCAAGCCCACCCCGGCTGCCCTTGGGACCTCCTCCAAACCGACTGTCCCTGCGACTGGCCCGCTGGTCACGTTCTCCAAAAACAATAAGGCGGCCAGGATTCGCACCGGTCAGACCGTTCTCGAGCTCTCCGAGGAGCTCGCGATCGGAATCGAATTCTCTTGCCGCGTCGGCACGTGCGGCATCTGCAAGGTGAAGATGACCTCTGGCGAGGTCGAGATGGCGGTCGACGATGCGCTCGACGAGGAAGACAAGGTCAACGGCATCATTCTCGCCTGCCAGGCAATGCCAAAGGGCGAAATCGCGGTCGAAGCGTAGCCATGCAGGAGCGCGAACGCGTCGTCGTCAGCGGTGTCCTCAGCGTCTTGCTGCTCGGCTGGCTCGGCTTCCTCGTGCACCGCTCGCCACGCTTTCCGGGCAGTGGAGCTGGGGCCGTATTCGGGATCGCGGGGGCTGTGCTCATGCTCATCCCGCTCGTGTACCCGATCATAAAGCGTGTCCCTGTTCTCCAGGCACGCGTAACGCCGCGCATCTCGATGCACGCGTTGCTCGCCGTGCACGTCTACGCGGGCATTCTCGGCCCCTTGCTAGCGATCGTTCACACCGGGCACAAGTTCGACAGCTGGCTCGGAATCTCCCTAACAGCAACGCTGCTGCTTGTCGTCGTGAGCGGGTTCGCTGCTCGTTACCTGCTCACCTACGTCCGGGAAGAGCTCACCGACAAATTGGTCTTGCTGCAGACGGCTCGGGGCGACC
>JANNKN010000164.1:0-2107 GCA_031396315.1 Deltaproteobacteria bacterium | reverse complement strand
CGTCGCGCGCCCGCAAGACAACCGCGTCGTGCCGACGGATCGCGGCACGAGGCCGCCGTGGCTGAAGATTCGCGTCCGCACTTCGCCGGAGCTCGAGCGCGTGCACCAGATCGTGCGCGACGAGAAGCTCCACACGGTGTGCGCGTCGGCGAGCTGCCCGAACCTCTCGGAGTGCTGGTCGCGCGGTACGGCCACGTTCATGATCGGTGGCAACGACTGCACGCGGCGCTGCGGCTTCTGCGACGTCGCGACCGGGCGGCCCGAAGCGCTCGACCCTTTCGAGCCCGCGCGCGTTGCCAGGGCGGTCGAGCAGCTCGGGCTCAAGTTCGCCGTAATCACCTGCGTCGCACGCGATGATCTCGCGGACGGCGGGGCAGGGCAGATGGCCGCGACCGTGCGCGCGATTCGCCGGCGCTGCCCAGGTACCGGAGTCGAGGTGCTGATCGCGGATTATCAGGGCGACGAGCGCGCGCTACAGGCCGTGCTCGACGCGAACCCCGACGTGCTGAACCACAACCTCGAGACCGTTGCGCGCCTGCAGCGCCGCGTGCGCCCGGCCGCGAGCTACGAACGCTCGCTCTTCGTCCTGCGCCGCGCCGGCGAGCTGCGCCCCGACATCCCCACCAAGTCCGGGCTGATCCTCGGCATGGGCGAGCGCGACGAGGAGATCGAGCAGACACTCACCGACCTGCGCGCGGCCGGCGTCACGCTGCTCACGATGGGGCAATACCTGCGGCCTTCTGCCGAGCACCTGCCGGTCGACCGCTATTTGAGCCCGGAGCGGTTCGACGCGTTCGGGGCCCGCGCCCGCCAGCTCGGCTTCCGCGAGGTCGCCTCGGGGCCGCTGGTGCGCAGCTCCTACCACGCCGAGCAGCTGGCGCAGCGCGAGTAGGCGCCGGGTCCGCGGATTGAGGCGCCACCACGCGCCGCCGCTGCGCCACTCTAGATCGATGGCCGCCATCGCCGAAGCTCCGCATTTGGCCCGCGCCCGCGCGGCGGGCGGCTGGCTATTCGGGCCGGGGCCGGACTTGCTGCTCGGCTGTGGCCTGCTGTCGCTGCTCGTGCTGGCGGCGTTCAGGCTCGGCGGCGAGTCGCTGCGCATTGCGCAGCCCGCGCTCGTCTTCCCGCTCGGCGTGTTGCTGCTCGGCATGCCGCACTACGGCGGCACGTTGCTGCGCGTCTATGAGCACGGGCGAGATCGCCGGGGCTACGCATTCTTCTCGGTCGGCGCGACCGCGCTCGTTGCCGCTTGGTTCACCGGCGCGCTCTTCAGCCCTGCAGCGGGCAGCTGGCTCGCGACGCTCTACCTCGCGTGGAGCCCGTGGCACTACACCGGGCAGAACTACGGGCTCGCAGTGATGTTCCTGCGCCGCCGCGGCGTCGCGCTCACGGACCCTGATAAGCGCTGGCTCTACGCCGCATTCGTCGCGAGCTTCGCGCTCGCACTCGTCGCGATGCACGCGGAGGCGCCCGGCAGCGTCGAGGCGCCCGTGCAGTACGCGAGCTACGCGCTCGACGTGGCGCGGCTCGGGATCCCGCTCGCGCTCGCGAAGCCGCTCGCGTTGGCGCTCGGCGCCGCGGCACTCGCGTGTCTCGCGCGCGCGGGTGTGGGCCTCCTGCGCTCGGCGCCGAATCTGCGCGCGCTCGCGCCGGCCGCGCTGCTCGCGGCGACGCAGGCCGTCTGGTTCGCGCTACCTGCGGCGGCCCAGCTGCTCGACCGCTCGTTCGGCATCGGAGCGTTCGATCTGCGCCAGCGCGTGCATGCCGTCACCTGGATCGCGCTCTTCCACAGCGCGCAATACCTGTGGGTGACGGCGTACACCGCGCGACAAAGCCCGGAGTGGCGCGGCGCTGCGGCCTACGGCGCAAAGGTGCTCGCCGCGGGCGCCGCGATCTGGACGCTGCCGGCGCTCGCGCTCGGTCCCGCCGGCTTCGCGCTCTCGTCGATGGACGCGGGGCTCGCGCTGCTGATCGCATCGGCGGTGAACGTGCACCACTTCATTCTCGATGGCGCGATCTGGAAGCTGCGCGGGCGCCTCGCGGAGATTCTGATTCGCAGTGCGCCGGGTGACGCGCTCAGCGAAGCCCCGAGCCGCATCCTGCGACC
>JANNKN010000150.1:0-2427 GCA_031396315.1 Deltaproteobacteria bacterium | reverse complement strand
GCTGCGAGCGCTGGGCTACGTGGAGTGACACGGCGAGGAACGCTCCTCGTCACCGGCGCCGGCGGCTTCGTCGGGCGGCGCGTGCTCGCACGCGCGGCCCAGCACTTCGAGCGCGTGATCGCACTCGCCCGCAGCGCGATCGCAGAGCTCCCTGCCGGCATCGAGTTCGTGCGCGGCGACCTGCTCGAGCCGGCGCCTGCAGCGTGGGAGCGTGCGCTCGCGGGCTGCGACGCCGTGCTGCACCTCGCCTCCACCACCGGCAAGGCATCGCGCGCCGAGTACGAGCGCGGCATCACCGAGGCGACGACGCGCATCGCCGCCGCCGCACAGCGCGCCGGCGTCCGACACTTCGTGTACGTGAGCTCGATCGCGGTGCGCTTCAGCGATCAGTCGCACTACCCCTACGCGCACACGAAGGCGAGCGCTGAGCGCGCCGTCCGCGCGAGCGGCGTGCCCGCGACGATCGTGCGGCCGACGATCGTCGGCGGCGCCGGCTCGCCCGTGATGCAAGGCTTCGCGACGCTCGCGCTCGCGCCGCTGACGCCCGTCTTCGGCGACGGGCAGAAATGCGTCGCGCCGATCCACGTGGACGACCTCGCGACCCTGCTGGTCGAGATCGCGGCGGCCGAACCGTCCCCCGAGCCGATCGAGCTCGGTGGACCCGAGATCTTCACGATCGACGCGTTGTTATCAGGGATTCGCAGCGCCCGGGGCGCGGGCCCTGCCCGGCTCGTGCATCTCCCACTCGCACCGATTCGCGCCGTGCTGGCCGCTCTCGAACCCGCGCTGCGGCCGCTGCTGCCGCTCACGGCGGGGCAGCTCGCGACATTTGCAAACGATGGCGTGCCCGCGCCCAGCGCGTTCGTCGCGCGGCGCGCGAGTTCGCTGCGGCCGGTGCTCGACGCGGAATCCCTGGCTGCGCCGCGCGCGCGCGACGGCGACGAGACACTGCGCGCCGAGTGCACGCTGTTCGTGCGCCACTTGTTGGGGATCTCGGCCTCGCCGGCACTCGCCGAGCGCTACGTGCGCCAGCAGCGTGCGCTCGGCCTCGACGCCTACACCGGCTTCGAGGCGCTGCTCGTGCGCCTCGCACGGCGCGGCGGCAGCGCGCTCGCGCTCGCGGATTCCTACGCGGGCTGGTTCGCGCGGCGGAGCGTGCTGCGCACGAAGCTGGTCGGTGTGCTCGCGCTGCTCGAGACCGCACCCGAGAGTTACGCCGCGATCGACGCCCCCGACGCGAGCCTCGCGTGGCCGAGACTCGTGCTGCGTGGCCTCGCCGAGCTGGGCACCGCGTTGGTTGCGATGCTCCTGCTCGCCCCCCTCCATCTGTTATTGGGGCGGCGATGAGCGGCGGAGTGGTCGTGGTCGGCGCCGGCCCCTCGGGCCTTCACTTTGCGCAGACGCTGCTCGAGCGCGGCATCGCCGTCACGCTGGTCGACGCGGGTCGCCAGCGGGCGCCCGCGGTGCGTCCGGATCTCGCGCTCGATGGGTTGAAACGCGAGCTGCCGGATCCCGCAGAGTATTTCCTCGGCCGCGATTGGCAGGCGTTCGTACGGCCGGACGCGGGCGACGAGTATTACGGGCTCCCGCCGGCGAAGGACTACGTGTTCGAGAGCGTGCCCGGCGTCGAGACGCGCAGCGAAGGCTTCGAGCCGCTGTTCTCGTTCGCGGCCGGCGGCCTCGCCGAGGCCTGGACGGGCGGCTCCTATCCGTTCACGCGTGAAGAAACGGCCGCGTGGCCGTTCGCCTTCAGCGAGCTGCACGCCGCTTATGGCCGAGTTGCGCGCCGCATCGGAATTTCGGGCGCCAGCGACGACGCGCTGCGCGATGTATTCCCCGCCCACGACGGGCTGCTCCCCCCGCTGCCGCTCGACCTGCACGGCGAGACGCTGCTGCGCGGTTATCAGGCGAAGCGCGAACGCATCCTCGCGCGCGATCGCGTGCGCCTCGGCTACGCGCGCATCGCGACGCTCTCGCGCGCGCTCGGCGAGCGCCCTGCCTGCCACGCCTGTGGGCGCTGCTTGTGGGGCTGCCCGAGCGACGCGCTTTACACGCCCGCCGTCACGCTGCGCGAGTGCCAACGCGACGCGCGCTTCACGTACCGCGCCGGCTGGATCGCGACGCAGCTCGTGCTCGATGCCGGCGGACGCGCGACCGGCGTCGCGCTGCGCTCGCTCGACGGCGCGCGCACGGAAACGCTCGCTGCGCAGGCCGTGGTACTCGCAGCGGGCGCGCTCGGCAGCTCGCGAATCGTGCTCGAATCCCTCGCGCGAAGCGGCGGGCACGTCGAGCTGCCGGGCCTCATGGACAATCGTCAGGTGCTGATGCCGTTCGTGAACTTGAAGCTCGTCGGCCGGCGCTTCGAATCCGCGAGCTATCAGTACCACCAGCTCGCGCTCGCGTACGAGCCGGGTGCCGCGCGCGACG
>JANNKN010000630.1:0-2341 GCA_031396315.1 Deltaproteobacteria bacterium | reverse complement strand
CCTCGCGCACGCGCTCCTTCAAGTAGGTCTGCACGTCGCGGTACAAACCGGGGTAGCCATCCACGACGCTCTGCACGCGCGCGAGCGTCGCGTCGTAGTCCACCTCCTCGGACACGCTGATCCACAGCTCGGTGAAGTTCGGCCCGACGACTTCGTCGGCCACCTCGGCGCGGCCGATATGCGACCCGAGATTGCGCACACCGGGAATGCTGCGCAGCTCCTTGCTCACCTCGATCGTGATGCGCCGCATCGCTTCGAGCGACGTGCCGGGCTTCTCGACCCAGTGCATCAGGAAGTCGCGCTCGCGAAATGCCGGCAGGAAGTCCTGCGCGAGCCAGGGCCAGGCGAGCGCAGTGAGCGTCAGCATCGCGACGATGCCCATGACGGCGCGGCGCGGCTGCGCGATCACGCGCGGCAACGCGCGTAGGTAGTGCCGCTCGAGCCACGCGGCGAACGCAGGCCTGCGCCCCGCGGCGCGATCCGAGGGCAGCAGCATCAGGCAGAGCGCCGGCGTCACCGTGAGCGCGACGAGCAGCGACGCCGCGATCGCGCTGATGTAGGCGAGCGCGAGCGGGCGAAAGAAAGTGCCAGCGAGGCCGGGCAGGAAGAACACCGGCAGCACGACGAGCAGCACGATCGCGCTCGCGTAGACGATCGCGCTGCGCACCTCGAGCGAAGCGGCGAGCACCACTTCGAACGCGGAGCGCGGTGCAGCTGCGAGGCGGTTGAGCGCGAGCCGGCGGCGCACGTTCTCCACGTCGATGATCGCATCGTCCACCACCTCGCCGACCGCGATCACGAGGCCGGCGAGCACCATCACGTTCAGCGTGCTGCCTTGCCAGGTCACGACGATCGCGGCGGCCGCGATGGAGAGCGGCAGCGCGACGAGGCTGATCCCCGCCGCGCGCGCGTCGCGAAGGAACGCGACGAGCACGAGCACGACCATCGCCGCGCCGAGCGCCATCGCGGTCGCGAGGTTGCGGATCGAGAGCTCGATGAACGTCGCCGGGCGGAAGATCGTCGAGTCGAGCTCCACGTCGCCGAGGCCTGGCTGCATGGCCGCGAGCGCAGCCTCGACTCCGCGGGTCACGTCGAGCGTGTTGCCCCAGGGCTGCTTCTCGACGATCAGCAGCAGGCCGGGCACGTCGTTGATGATCGCGTCGCCGATCATGGGCGGCGCGCCGATCACGACGTCGGCCACGTCGCCGAGCCGCAGCGCGTAGCCCTCGCGCTGCGCCACCACCGTGCGCGCGAGATCTTCCGGCGACGAGACCGCAGCGAGATGGCGAACGGGCAAGCGCTGGTTCGGCGTGTCGATGAAGCCGCCGGCGCCGACGACCGCGGCGTCGCCCGCCGCGCGCACGACTTGCTCGAGCGACACGCCGTTCGCCGCGAGCCGGTCGGGATCGACGAGCACCTGCAGCTGGCGATCGCGCTGGCCCCAGATCGCGACATTCGCGACGCCCGGCACCGCCATCAGACGCGGGCGGATCTTCCAGCGCGCGAGCTCGGACAGCTCCATCTGCGAGAGCGACTTCGAGGTGACGCCGATCTTGAGGGCGCGCGAGAGCGACGAGAGCGGCGGCAAGATGTGCGGCGGGCGCGCAACGGCCGGCAGCGCGACCGCGAGCAGGCGCTCCTGCACGAGCTGGCGCGCACGTAACAAGTCCGTTCCGCGTTCGAAGCGCAGCTCCACCGAGGAGAGGCCGAGCACCGACTTCGAGCGGATCGTCGTGAGCCAGGAGACGCCGTTCAGCGCCTGCTCGAGCGGCAGCGTGACGAGCGCCTCGACCTCCTCGGTCGAGAGGCCTGGCGCCTCGGTCTGGACCTCGACGCGCGGCGGCGCGAACTCGGGGAACACGTCGAGCGGCGCATTGCGCGCGGCGCGTACGCCGAGCACCAGCAACAGCACCGCGAGCGCGAGCACGACGACGCGCGCGCGCAGCGAACGCTCGACCAGCCAGCGCAACATCGCAGCCTCCGCCTACTTCCCGGCGCCGAACTCGGCGCCGAACAGCTCTGCCGCGCCCGCGACCACGATCTCTTTGCCCGCCAGCGCCTCGCCTGCGAGCGCGGCGTCGGTACCGACGACGGCCTCGACCTGCACGCGTCGGCGGCCGTACGTGTTGGGCGCCAGGCGCTCGTACACCCAGGTTCCGCCCTCGGCGTCGTACAGCACGGCGCTCCACGGCGCGACGACGGTGTCGGCGGCAGAGCGCAGCGCGAGCGTGACGCCGACCTGCTGCCCGATGCGCAGGCTTCCGCGCGCGTCGCGCACTTCGTAGAAGAAGTCGATCGCGGGCGACGCCGAACGCGCCTGCGGCGCGTTGGGCACGGGCAG
>JANNKN010000622.1:0-10294 GCA_031396315.1 Deltaproteobacteria bacterium | reverse complement strand
GACCTTTTCGTCTTTCAAAATGGCCGGGAATTTTCCGTGCAGCTCCCAGGTAATAAAAAACGGCGTCCAGTCGATGTAGCGCGCGAGTTCTTCAACCGGGTAATTTTTGAACGTGTGGACGCCGAGAAGCTGGCTTCCGGCACCGCGGAGGTCGCGGCGGGCAAGATCGTGATGGCCACCGTGAAGGGCGACGTGCACGACATCGGCAAGAACATCGTCGGCGTGGTGCTGCGCTGTAACAGCTACGAGGTGCTCGATCTCGGCGTGATGGTGGCCGCGGACAAAATCCTCGACGCGGCGATCGCGGAGGGCTGCGACCTGGTCGGGTTATCAGGCCTGATCACGCCTTCACTCGACGAGATGGTGCACGTCGCGAAGGAGATGCAGCGGCGCGGCATGACACAACCGCTGCTGATCGGCGGCGCGACGACGAGCCGGCAGCACACTGCAGTGAAGATCGCGCCTGCCTACGCACAGCCGGTGGTGCACGTGAACGACGCCTCGCGCGCGGTCGGCGTCGCCGCGAACTTGCTCGACGCGACGTCGCGCGCGGAGCTCGACACCAAGAACCGCGCCGCGCAGGAGCGGCTGCGCGCCGTCTACGCGAGCAAGCAGGAGAAACCGCTGCTCGCGCTCGAGGTTGCGCGCGCGAAGCGCACGCCGATCGCTTGGCGCGCGGAGGATCTCGCGCAGCCAGCATTTCTCGGGCGCCGCGAGCTGAAGAACGTGCCGCTCGCCGAGCTCCGGCCCTATATCGACTGGACCTTCTTCTTCTCCGCCTGGCAGCTGAGCGGGAAGATCCCGCGCATCTTCGAGCACAAGCTCTACGGCGCCGAGGCGAGAAAGCTCTACGACGACGCGAACCGGCTGCTCGACGAGCTCGAGAAGAGCCGCGCGCTGCAAGCCCACGCGGTTTACGGCTTCTGGCCCGCCGCGAGCGACGGCGACGATGTCGTGCTCTTCGAAGACGCCGCGGCGGCGCGCGAGCTCGCGCGCTTCCCAATGCTGCGCCAACAGCGCCCGCACGACGACGGCGCGCCGCAGCGCTCGCTCGCAGACTTCGTGGCGCCCCGTGAGAGCGGACTGCGCGACAGCCTGGCTGCGTTCGCGTTGACCGCCGGCATCGGCGCTGAGGAGCTCGCCAGGAAGGCGGAGGCCGCGAACGACGACTACCGCGCGATCCTCGTGAAGGCGATCGCCGATCGCCTCGCCGAAGCCTTTGCCGAGATGCTGCACGCCCGCGTCCGCCGCGAGTGGGGCTACGGCGCCAGCGAGCAGCTCTCGAACGCAGATCTCGTCGACGAGAAATACCGCGGCATTCGCCCGGCGTTCGGGTACCCCGCGTGCCCGGATCACAGCGAGAAGCAGACGCTGTTCGCGCTCCTGAATGCGCCCGCAGTGGGGATCACACTCACCGAGTCCTGCGCAATGTGGCCCGCGGCGAGCGTCTCGGGCCTCTACTTCGCGCATCCGCAGGCGCGCTATTTCAACGTGGGCCTGATCGGCCGCGATCAGGCGAGTGATTACGCCGCCCGCAAGCACATGCCGCTCGCCGCGGTCGAGCGCTGGCTCGGGCCGAATCTCGCCTACGACCCCGACGAGCGCTGAGGCCCGCCGCGCGTGCGCTTCGCCGCAGTCCTCTTCGACGCCGCCGGCACCCTAATCGCCCCCGTGGAGCCCATTGGCGAGACGTATTCGCGGCTCGCGCGCGAGCACGGCGTCGCGCTCTCGGCCGCGCGCATCGACGACGCGTTCCGGCGCGTGTTCGCGAAGGCGCCGGCCAACGTGCACCCCGGCGAATCGCGCGAGCGCGCGGCGCAGCTCGAGCGCGCGTGGTGGCGCGCGCGAGTGCGCGAGACCTTTCTCGCTGCGGACGGCACAGCGCGCTTCCGCGACTTCGACGCGTACTTCGCAGCGCTTTGGGAGCACTTCGCGCGCGGCGCCGCATGGCGCGCGCTGCCGGGTGCTCACGAGGGGCTCGCGGCGCTGAAAGCGGCGGGGCGCCGGCTCGCGATCGTCTCGAACTTCGATCAGCGCCTGCATCCGATCTTGCGCGCGCTCGGCTTGCACGCGCTCTTCGAGCAGGTCGTGATCCCGGTCGACTGCGGGGCCGCGAAGCCGGCGCGCGCGATCTTCGACGCGTGCCTCGCTCGGCTCGCTCTCCCGCCGGGCGCATGCGTCTACGTGGGAGACCATGCGCGCCTCGACGTCGAGGCCGCCCACGCGGCCGGGCTGGCCGCGGTCGACGTGAACGAGCTTGCTACGTTGGCCGCCCTTCCCGCCCGCCTCGATGCGTTGGAGAGAGATTGAGCAACCCTAACACTCCTGCCGCTGCCTTCGGCTCCCGCTTCGGCATCGGCTCGCGCGAGCTCGAGCGAGCCCTCGGCTCGGCGCTCGAAGGCCCGATCGATTACGCGGATTTGTTCTTCGAAGCTTCGACTCAGGACTCTGTGTCGCTCGAAGACGGCATCGTGAAGAGCGGCGACCGCCACCTGATTCAGGGCATCGGCGTGCGCGCCGTCTCCGGGGAGAAACAGGGCTACGCGCACGCGGACGACATCACGATCGAGGCGCTGCAAGTTGCAGCGGGCACGGCGCGCGCGATCGCGAGCGGTTCGCCGCGCGGCGGCAGCGTCGCGGTGCGCGGCGCGGGCGTGCCCACGCAAAACCTCTACCCCGTCGCACTCGCGCCCACCGAGGTTCCGGTCGCGACCAAGGTCGCGCTGCTCGATGCGATCGATCGCTACGCGCGCGCGAAGGACCCGCGCATCGTGCAGGTGATGGCGAGCGTGATCTGCCAGCACCGCAACCTGATGATCGCGGCGAGCGATGGCGCCTGGGTGGCGGACGTGCAGCCGCTCGTGCGCCTCAACGTGCAGGTGATCGCCCAGGGCGCGGAGGGCCGACGCGAGATCGGTTATCAGGGAGCGGGCGGCCGACGCGAGCTCGGCGAGTACCTGCAGCCTGCCGCGTGGCAGCCGCTCGTCGATGAAGCGGTGCGGCTCGCGCTGGTGAACCTCGATGCGCGCCCCTGCCCCGCTGGCACGTTCGACGTGGTGCTCGGGCCCGGCTGGCCCGGCGTGCTGCTGCACGAAGCCGTCGGCCACGGCCTCGAAGGCGACTTCAATCGCAAGGGCGTGTCCGCGTTCTCCGGCAAGCTCGGCCAGCGCGTCGCGGCGCCCGGTGTCACCGTGGTCGACGACGGCACGCTCCCCGGTCGGCGCGGCTCGCTCAACGTCGACGACGAGGGCACTCCGACGGCGCGCACCGTGCTGATCCAGGACGGCATCCTGGTCGGCTACCTGCAGGACCGCCTGAACGCGCGCCTCATGGGTCAGCAGCCGACGGGGAACGGCCGCCGCCAAAGCTACGCACACCTGCCGATGCCGCGCATGACGAACACGTTCATGCTGGCGGGCAGCGACGATCCCGGCGACATCGTGCGCTCGGTGAAGAACGGCCTCTACGCCAAGACTTTCGGTGGCGGCCAGGTCGACATCACGAGCGGCAAGTTCGTGTTCTCGGCGAGCGAGGCCTACCGCATCGTCGATGGCCAGATCGCCGAGCCGCTGCGCGGCGCTTCGCTGATCGGCAACGGCCCGGATGTACTCACGCGCGTCTCTCGCATCGGCAACGACCTCGCGCTCGATCTCGGTGTCGGGACCTGCGGCAAGGACGGGCAATCCGTTCCGGTCGGCGTCGGCTTGCCCACGATTCGCGTCGATGGCCTGACGGTCGGCGGCACGGAGCGAGCATGAGCGCTGCAGCCGAGCGACTCAGCGGCCTCGATGCCGTGCAATTCGCGCTCGACCGCGCGCGCGCGGCCGGCGCACACTCTGCCGACGCGGTGCTCGCCGAGAGCGATTCGCTCGAAGTGCGCGTGCGCGGCAAGGAAGTCGACACGGTCGCGCAGTCGCGTGAGCGCACGCTCGGCATTCGCGTGTTCGCGGAGGGCCCGGGTGGCCTGCGCAGCGCGGTGACTTCGTCGAGCGATCTCTCGCGCGACGCGATGGCTCGGCTCGCACAGGACACGGTCGCGCTCGCGCGCGAGACGGCGCCCGATCCGACTGCGGGGCTGCCGGAAGGCGGCTTCGCGCGCGAGCTGCCCGACCTCGCGCTCTTCGATCCCGCGGATCGCGCGCTCACCACGGCGGACTGGATCGCGCTGGCGCAGCGCGCCGAAGATGCCGCACGCGCTACCGACCCGCGCATCACCAACTCCGAGGGCGCGAGCGCGAGCACCTCGCTCAGCGCGATCTGTTACGGCTCGAGCGCAGGCTTCGCCGGCGCGTACCCGAGCGCGTCGCACTCGCTCAGCGCGCAGCCCGTCGCCGCACAGGACGGGGCGATGCAGACCTCGTGGTGGGCGTGCGCGAGCCGCACCGTTGCGGGGCTCGAAACGCCCGAGCACGTCGGTCGTACCGCGGCGCTGCGCACGGTCGCGCAGCTCGGCGCAACGCGCGCGCCGACCTGCGACGCACCCGTGATCTTCGACGCCTCCGCGGCGCGCGATCTGCTCGGCAACCTGATCGGGTGCTTGTCCGGATACTCCGTCTATCGCGGCAGCTCATTCCTGCGCGACAAGACGGGCGAGCCGATCGCAAACGAGCGGGTCACGATCACCGATGACGGGCGCAAACGGGGCGCGCTCGGTAGCAAGCCGTTCGACGGCGAGGGCCAGCCGACGCGGCGCAACGTGCTGGTCGAGCGCGGCGTGCTGCGCAGCTGGCTGCTCGACAGCTACGCCGCGCGCAAGCTCGGCCTCGCGACTACCGGCAATGCCGCGCGTCACGCAGGCGGCGCACCGAGCGCGTCGCCTACCAACCTGTGGATCGAGCCGGGCGCGGGCGATCTCGAGTCGCTCGTGCGCGGGCTCGACCGCGGCCTGCTCGTCACCGGCATGTTCGGCCAGGGCTTCAACCCCGTGACCGGCGACTTTTCCCGCGGCGCGCACGGCTTCTGGATCGAGCGCGGCGAGCGCGTGCGGCCCGTGCAAGAGATCACGATCGCCGGAAACCTCGGCGCCATGCTCGCCAGCATCGAGGCCGTCGGCGCCGACCTGCACTTCCTCGGCTCCCTCGGCGCCCCGAGCCTCCGCGTAGCCCGCATGACCATCGCCGGCGCATGACCGCAACAAAGCGAACCCCGGGGACGTTCCTCCTTGTTTGTGACTTCGGGGACAGTCCTGCCCGCGCAAGGAGTGGCCCCGAAGTCACAAAATCTGAGGAACGTCCCCGAGCGGCCTCCTAGAATCGCGGGCATGTCGAACGCACCTGCGCCCAAGACTCCCGCGAACACGGCCGCGGCCGTCATGCTCGGGATGACGATGCCGGACGTGGACGTGTGGTCGGAGCGCGTGACGGTCGCGCTCGGGCAGAACCCGAGCGTCTTCACGGGACCGGGCACGAACGCGTATCTCGTCGGCACGGGCAAGGCGCGCATTCTCATCGACCCGGGCCAGGGCGAGGCCACGTTCCTGCCCGTGCTCGCGCAGGCGATGCAGCGCTGCGGCTGCGAGCGCATCCAAGAGATCGTGCTCACGCACGGGCACCCGGATCACATCGGCGGCGTGCGCTCCGTGATGGCGCGCTTTGGCCGCGTGCGCGTGCGCAAGATGCCGAGCGCACTGTTCGACGCGAATTACGGCGATCTCGGCCTCGAGCCGCTCGCCGCGGGCGATCCGGTGAGGACCGAGGGCGCGACGCTGCGCGGCATCCACGCGCCGGGTCACGCGCCCGATCACCTCAACTTCATGCTCGAAGAAGAGCGCGCGCTGTTCGCCGGCGACAACGTGCTCGGTGTCGGCACCACCGTCATCCCCGCCGAGAGCGGCGACCTCGGCGACTACCTGCGTTCGCTCGATACGCTGCTCGCCGAGAAGCCCACGCGCATCTATCCCGCCCACGGCCCCGTGATCGCGGATGGCGTCGCGAAGCTGCGCGAATACATCGCGCACCGCGCGAATCGCGAGCGACAGATCCTCGCCGCACTGACGAGTGGCTCGAAGCGTGTGATGGAGATCGTGCAGATCGTGTACGCGGCTTACCCAACCGCGCTGCACGCGGCGGCCGCGCAGTCGGTGATTCAGCATCTGCGCAAGCTGTTGCGCGAAGGCGGCGTCACGCGCGACGACGCCGACTCGGATCTCGATGCGCGCTGGACCTGACTCGTGAGCCACCCGATCCTCGCGCAGCTCGCGAGCTCCGATCCGGCCGCGCGGCGCGCCGCTTGCCTCGCGGCCGCGAGCGACCCCGCCGCAACGCTGCTCACGGCGGCACTCTGCAACGCATTAGGGGATCCCGCGAGAGCGGTCTCGCGCGCAGCCTCGGACGCGCTCGTCGAGATCGGGCGCAAGCACGGCGACATCGACCCCGGCCTGCGCGCGGCGCTGCACGGCAGCGATCCCGCGCGCCGCTTCGCTGCCGCGTTCACGCTCGCGCGAATCTCACCGCCGGGCCCGCGCCTCTTGCCCGCGCTCGTGGAGGCGCTCGCGAGCCCCGACGGCGACGTGCGCTGGGCGGCGACGCGCCTGCTGGTCGAGGCCGGGCGCGTGCACGGCGAAGTATTCCTCCTACTCACCGGCCTCGTTCGCACGCACGCGAGCGCGATCGTGCGGCGCATGGCGACGTTCGCGCTGCGGGAACTCGCGCCGGATCGCGTCGAGGCCGCCGACGCATTGCTCGATGCCTCTAACGATCGCGACCTCCACGTACGCCGCGCCGCGCTCACCGCGCTGGCCGCCCTGTGGAGCCCACCCCCGCGCGTCGCACTACAGCTGCTGCGCGTGCTCGCGAGCGACCCCGACTCCGCCTCGCGCCGACTCGCCGCGCTCGCGCTCGGCGAGCTCGCTGCCGCGGACGCGCAGAACGTGCCACCCGAGACGCGCGCCCGACTCGAAGCCGCGGCCGCAGCGCCGGGCACCGACGCGGACCTGCGCCGCGCCATCGAGCGCGCCTGCATGCGGCTCGCGAGCTGAAGAGGATTCCCCTTGAACAAGTCCGATTTCTTTCGCGAAGCACGCAGCGACCTGACCGGCCCGCTGGCCGGATTGCGCGTCGTCGAGCTCACGACCACTTGGGCCGGGCCGATGGCCGGCTGCATCCTCGCCGACTATGGCGCCGACGTGATCAAGGTCGAGCACCCGGGCGGCGAGGTCGCCCGCCGCTCGCCGCCCTTCTTGCCCGGCACGGCCACGCCGCTCTCGTTCATGCAGGTCACGCTGAACCGTAACAAGCGCAGCCTCACCCTCGATCTGCACAAGCCGCGCGGCCGCGAGATCTTCCTCGACCTGTGCGGCCGCGCCGACGTCGTGATCGAGAATTTTCGCCCGGGTACGCTCGACGGCTGGGGCGTCGGCTGGAAGGAGCTGCGCGCGCGCAAGCACGACATCATCCTGGTCTCGATCAGCGGCTTCGGCCAGTACGGCCGTGATCACGACCGCGCCGGCTATGACCCGCTCGCGCAGGCCGCGAGCGGCTTCTTGTCGCTCAACGGCTCCCCCGAAGGCGAACCGGTGAAGGCGCCGACCTTCTTGGGCGACGACTTATCAGGGCTCCACGCCGCGCTCGCGGCGATGGCGGCGCTGCGCCACCGCGACCGCACCGGTGAGGGCCAGCACGTCGACGTCGCGCTGCTCGATTCGGTGCTGTTCCAAAGCACCGGCTACCTGACGCTCGGGGCCATGGACGTGGACCTACCGCGCCTCGGCAACCAGTTCCGCATCGCGGCGCCCGCGAATGTCTACAAATGCCGCGACGGGCGCGCGATGGTGGGCGTGCTCGTCGATGCGCACTGGAAGCGGCTCGCGCGCGTGATCGGGCGCCCCGAGCTCGCGGACGACCCGGGCTACGCGACCACCGCGGCGCGCATCGCTCGGCGCGAGCAGGTCGATGGTCTGCTCGCCGAATGGCTGGCGCAGCGCACGGTCGCCGAAGCCGAATCGCTGCTGCTCGCCGAAGGCCTCCCGATCGCGCCGGTGCGCACGTACGCCGAGGCCGCGCGGGATCCTCACGTTGCAGATCGCGAGATGCTCCAGGCCACGACCGTCGAGGGCAACGCGCGCATCCCCGTGGTCGGCCCCGCCGCGAAGTTCTCGCGCACGCCGGTGCGCGTGCGTAGCGGTGCGCCCGCCCTCGGTGCCCACAATGACGAGATCCTCGCCGAGCTCGGCGTCGATGCGGCGGAGCGCGCGGAGCTGAAGAGCGGCGGCGTGATCTGACGCGCCGCGTGGCCCTTTGGGGTCAGACCCCAAAGGGCCATCCCTGATCGCAATCTCCGATCGGCCGTCATCTCGAGAAACGATCGCTCGTGCTCTAGGCCCGCTCGGCACCCTGGAATAGACTACGCCCCGTCTCTCACCCGGAGGATCTCATGGCTCAGCTCAAGGGCAGCAAGACCCACGACAATCTCAAGCACGCGTTCGCTGGCGAGTCGCAGGCGAATCGTCGCTACCTATATTTCGCACGCCAGGCGGACATCGAGGGATACCCCGATGTGGGCGGCCTGTTCCGCGACACGGCGGAGGCCGAGACCGGCCATGCGCACGGCCATCTCGACTATCTGAAGCCGGTCGGCGACCCCGCGACGGACAAGCCGATCGGCTCGACCGACAAGAACCTCGTCGCAGCGGTCGCGGGCGAAACCTACGAGTACACCGAGATGTACCCGGGCTTCGCGAAGACCGCGCGCGGCGAAGGCTTCGTCGACGTCGCCGACTGGTTCGAGACCCTCGCGAAGGCCGAGAAGTCCCACGCGGGCCGCTTCCAAAAGGCGCTCGACGGGCTCGAGAAGCTCTAAGGCCCCGCCTCGATTCACGCAGGGGTGAGGTCCGAACCGGGCCTCACCCTTTTCGTGTTCCGGCGCTCCCTTCCGCACCATCTTCCCATCAGGAGCCGAGCATGAAGGTCGACCCGCCGGAGCGACCCAGCGCTTCGTTCGCCTACGACGATCCGGATTTCGCGGATCTCGCGAAGGTCGAAACGGAGCTGCGCCGAGCGGGCGAGGTGTGTCACCAATGCCGCCGCTGCCTGCCGCTCTGCCCGTCGTTCCCGAAGCTATTCGACCTGATCGACGCAACCGACCAGGAGATCGCCGGCGTCACGCTGGCCGGCTTCGAAGCCGTGAACGAGCTCTGTTATCACTGCAAGCTCTGTTACAACCATTGCCCCTACACGCCGCCGCACGAGTGGGACATCGACTTCCCGCAGCTGATGCGCCGCCATCAACTGGCTCGTGCGAAGCGCGACGGCGTTCCGCTCGCGCGCAAGCTCACCACGCAGACCGACTTATTGGGGAAAGTCGCGTCGCTGGCGCCGCCGCTGATGAACTTCGCCAACACGAATCGCCTCTCGCGCATCGCGATGGAGAAGACCGTCGGCATCCACCGCGACTGGGTGCAGCCCTCCTATTATTTCGAAACCGCCGACCGCTGGTGGAAGCGTCGCGGCGGCGCCAAGGGCAGCGGAGAGAACGGCCGCGCCGTGCTGTTCACGACTTGCTTCGTGAACTACAGCGACCCGGTTGCCGCACGCAGCGCGGTCGTCGTGCTCGAGCACAGCGGCGTGCGCGTCGAGGTCGCGTATGAGCGCTGTTGCGGCATGCCCTTCACCGACGTCGGCGATCTCGACGCCGCGCGCCGCAACGCCGCCCAGAACATCGCGGACTTGTTGCCTCACGTGGAGGCCGGCGCTCTGATCGTGGTGCCAGGGCCGTCGTGCTCGCTGATGCTGAAGCACGAATATCCGAAGCTCGTGCCCGGGGAAGCAGCGCAAAAAATCGCCGCCGCAACGCGCGACCTGATGGAGTATGTCGTCGAGCTCGCGCGCGCGAAGACGCTGAAGCGCGACTTCCAGCACAAGCTCGGGCACGTCGCTTACCACGCGCCGTGTCATCTGCGCGCACAAAACATCGGCTTCCGGTCTCGCGACGTGCTCGCGCTCATCGCCGAGCAGGTTACGCTGATCGAGGCGTGCTCCGGCGTCGATGGCACTTGGGGCATGCAGGCGAAGTTCCACGACGCGTCGCTGCAGGTTGCGAAAAAGCTGCTCGGCACGCTCGGTGCGAGCGGCGCGGATCACTACGCGACGGATTGCCCGCTCTCCGGCCTGCGCATCGAGGAGGGCCTGCACAAGAAGGCCGTGCACCCGATCGTGTTGTTACGCCACGCCTACGGGATCGCCGCCGAATGACGCCGCTCTCGCCCGCCGACATCCCCGCCGCCAGCGTCTTCGATGCCATTCGAGACGAGCTGCGCGCGCGCGTGATCGCGCACAAAGCGCCGCGCCGCATCGCGATC
>JANNKN010000054.1:0-3628 GCA_031396315.1 Deltaproteobacteria bacterium | reverse complement strand
CCGCGAACATGCTCGGGCTCGGCAACGCAGCGACGCCGTTTGGTGTGAAGGCGATGATCGAGCTCGATCGGCTGAATCCGCATCCCGGTGTAGCCACGAACGCGATGGCGCTGTTCCTCGCGATCAACTCGGCCTCGATCGTGCTGATGCCGCCGACCGGCACCGCGATGATCCGCTACGCCGCCGGCTCGCAAATGCCGCTCGCGATCTGGCTGCCGACCCTGATCGCGACGAGCATCTCCTTGGTCGTCGCCGTCAGCGCCGTGCTCGTACTGCAGCGCCTCCCGCAGTTCGCGTTCCGCGCCGCGGCGGGCGGTGCTGGCGACCGCAGCCACGGCGACCTCGCCGCCGCGGATGCAGCGCAAGCCGCACTCGACGTGAAGCCGACACCGGCCGGTCCGTGGGCGCTGGGGTTCCTTGCAGTCTGCGGCCTCGCAATCATTGGCGGCTTCGCGGCGAACCTCGCGCAGCAGCCGGACCTCGACGGCGCGTACGCCTTTCTCGGGAAGCAGGCCGCGAACCACTGGCTGCTCCCGCTCTTGATCTTCGCGCTCGTCGGCTTCGGCGTGGCGCGCGGCGTGCGGGTCTACGAAGTCGCAATCGAAGGCGGCAAAGAGGCACTCGACGTCGCCAAACGGATCGCGCCCTACCTGGTGATGATCCTCGCGGCGATCTCGATGTTCCGCGCCTCGGGCGCGCTGGGTGCGATCGTCCGCACGCTGAATCCGGTCACGTCTGCGCTGGGCGTTCCCGCGGAGGTGTTGCCGATGATGCTACTGCGTCCGCTCTCGGGATCCGGCGCATTCGCGGTGATGGCGGAGACCGTGAACACGTACGGGCCGGACTCTTATGTCGGGCTGCTCGTGAGCACGCTGCAGGGCTCCACAGAGACGACCTTCTACGTGCTCGCCGTCTATCTCGGCGCGGTCGGCGTGCGGAACGCGCGGCACATCCTGCCGGCCTGTCTGCTCGGCGACTTCGCGGGCTACGTCGGAGCCGTGATCGCGACCCGCATCTTCTTCGCGGATTTGGTGTGAGCGCAGCGGCGAACGAAGACGAAGCGCAGCGCATCGCCGGGCTCGCGCAGGCTGCACTGCGCGAGGGGATCGCGCGTGTGACGCCGCTTGCGAGCGGCATCGGGCTGCGCCGCTTCTATCGCGTGCACACGCAGGCCGGGCGAACGGCGATCGCGCGAGTCGAGGCCGAAGAGGATCCCGCGGGCCGCCCGCCTGGAATCCCGCCGGAGCCGGCGCTCGAGCCAATTCGCGCGCTGCTCGAGCGCGCCGGCCTGCCGGTGCCCGCTTGCTACGGCGGCGCGCCCGGCGTGACTTTTCTCGAAGACTTCGGCGACGTATCGCTCTACGCACACGCGCAGCGCGCGAGTGCCGCGGAGACGCAGGCGCTCGTCGCGCAGGCGCTCGACTTCTTGCCGCGGCTCCAGCGTGTCGTCGGCGATGCGCGCGGGGTCGAAGCCTTCTCGCGCCACCTCGACGCGCCCTACTTCGCGTACAAGGCCGACCTGTTCGCGCGCTACAGCCTCGCCGACGCTCTCGGTCGCGCCCCGAGCCTTGCGCAGGACTTCGCGCTGCGCGACGCCTTCGCCTTCATCGCCGGCGAAGCCGCGCGCGCGCCGCAGCGCCTCTCGCACCGCGACTTCCAGAGCCAGAACCTGTTATTGCGGCCCGCAGGCACGCTCGGCCTGATCGATCTGCAAGGCGCATTTCTCGCGCCGCCCGAGTACGACTTCGTCGGCTTGTTACGGGATTCCTACCTCGAGCTGCCCGAAACCTGCGTCGACGCCGAGCTCGCGCGCGTGCGGCCCGCGCTGCCGGACGCGCCGGATGCGGCGAGCTTTCGCGCGCGCTTCGAGCTGCTCACGCTCACGCGCAAGGGCAAGGACCATGCGCGCTTCCTGTATGCCGCGCGCGAACGCGGCGATACGCGCTATCTCGCCTTCGCGCCGCGCACGGGGCGCATGCTCGCGCGTGCGGCAACGCGCGCAGCGGGCCTGGATGTGCGCATCGCGCGCGTGGCCGAGCTGCTCGCGCGCTGGCTGGAGGATTGATGCGCGGGATGATCGTTGCGGCGGGGCTCGGCACGCGGCTGCGGCCGCTCACCGAATGGCTGCCGAAGCCCGCGGTTCCCGTGCGCGGCCTCCCGATGATCGCGTATGGCCTCGAGCTGCTCGCGGCCGCCGGCGTGAGCGAGGTCGTGATCAACGTCCATCACCATCCCGAGCGGTTGATCGAGGCCGCCGAGCGCTTCTGCCCCCCCAAACTGGGGATTCGATTTTCGCACGAGCGTGACTTGCTTCACACCGGAGGCGCGATCCGCCGCGTAGCCTCATTCCTTCGTGAGAGCGAGACCTGCGTCATCCTCGGCGGCGACATGATCGTCGATCTCGATCTGCCCGCGCTCGTGCAAGCGCACGTAGCCTCGGGCAGAGCCATTACGACTGCGCTCGCCGACGATCCGCGCATTGCGCGCTTCGGCTCGGTGGGCCTCGACGCCGCCGGCCGCCTGCGCCGGATCGGCAGCCGCTTCGATCTCGGGGGCGAGACCCAGCGCGGGCTCTACACCTGGGTGAACGTGCTCTCGGCGCGCGCCTTCGAGTCGATGCCCGAGCGCGAGAGCTTCAATCACCTCGAGGACTGGTGGGGACCCCTGGCAGCCGTGCGACCCGCGGAAATCGGTGGCGTCGTGCTCGAACCGAGCGAGTGCGCCTGGGAGCCGGTGGGCACTCCGGCGGAATACCTCGAAACGAACTTCAGGCCTCCTGCACTCCGCTACTTCGATCCGGACGCGAGCGCCCGCGCGCTCGGTGCGCGCATCGACGAGCACGTGATCGCGAGCCCGGGCGCCGAGATCGGCGCGGACGTCGAGCTGGAGCGCGTGGTGGTTTGGCCCGGCGAATGTGTGCCGGCCGGAACGCGGGCGTCTCAGGGCGTGTTCGCGGCCGGCCGATTCGTGGCCTGTCACGAGGGGGCGCCGGCTTGAGCGAGCTGCTCATGATCGGAACGAGCGACGCGTTCGGCGCCGGTGGGCGGCGGCAATCCGCTTACCTCCTGCGCAGCGCTTCGGGCTCGCTGTTGATGGACTGCGGGCAGACCACCTTGTCGGGCCTCGCGACGCTCGGCGTCCCGCGCGACGAGGTCGACGCGATCGCGGTCTCGCACTTCCACGCGGATCACTTCGGTGGCATCCCGCTTTTTCTGCTCGCAACGCTCTATCAGGATCGCCGCAGTCGGCCGCTCGTGATCGCGGGCCCGCGCGGCATCGAGGCGCGCGTGCGGCTGGCTGCGCAGGCACTCGGGCACCCCCTCGAGCCACACCGCTTTCCGTATGCGCTGCGCTTCGTCGAGTTGGCGCCCGGACCCCACACGGATCTCGGCGTCGCGCGCGTGCGCGTGTTCGAGACGCATCACTCGCCCGAAGCCTGCCCGCACGGCCTCGTGGTCGAAAGCGGCGCTCAGCGCGTCGCGTACTCGGGCGACACCGGCTGGTTCGACGGACTCCCCAAACAAGTCGTCGGCGCGGATCTGTCAACTTGGTCGTGAGCTTGGTGACGTACGTGCCCGAACTACGGCCACCGCGGCGCCGACCGGTGACGTCCTGGTTTTCACCTTCG
>JANNKN010000616.1:0-5010 GCA_031396315.1 Deltaproteobacteria bacterium | reverse complement strand
ACATGCAGGACGCCGTGGCGAAGGGCGCGAAAGTGCTCGTCGGTGGCCGGCGCAATCCCTCGCTTCAGGGCCTCTATTACGAGCCGACGGTCGTGGTGGACGTGAATCACGGCATGGACCTGATGACGAAGGAGACGTTCGGGCCGGTCGTCGCGATCCAGCGCGTAAAGAGCGAGCAAGAGGCGCTCGAGCTCGCGAACGACTCCGAGTACGGACTGAACGGCAACGTCTGGACGACGGACATCGCGAAGGGCGAGCGCATCGCCGCGCGCATCGAGACCGGCGGCGTGTGCGTCAACGACATGGCGATGACCTACGGCGTGCCCGAAGCGCCGTTCGGCGGCGTGAAGACGAGCGGCATCGGCTCCGTGAACGGCGCGCAGGGCCTCCGTAATTACTGCCACGCGCAGCCGATCCTCGCCGACCGCAAGGGCAAAGGGCCACTACAGGGCGGCTACCCCTACACGCGCAAAGCGGAAGACGGCATGCAGAAATTCATCAAGCTGCTGTTCGGCACGAAGCTCGGGAGATGGTTCGCGTAGAAGGCGAACGCCGCGCCAAGAACTCCCTCTCCAAGTAGCTCGCGCCGTGGCGAAGGCCGGCTACGCGCAGGTGTCACCGCCTCGCGCTCCGATGTCAGCACGAGAGCGCGAGCGGAGCGGCCGGGGGAGCGGCGTCGCAGCGAAGGGCCCGGAACCCACCCCGCGCGCCGCGTGCCTCGGTGCCGAGAACCCTTGGCCGCGAGCGCGCAAGCGCGCCCGTCCGTCGCGCGCCATCTCCACCCAACGCCGCAAGCCCACTCGCCAAGGGCCCGAAGTCGCGACCCCTCCCCCGGCCGCTCCGCTCCGCTCGCGCTCGCTGCCCGCGTCGAAGCCTGTCCGCGCTACCCGAGCTTCTCCCCCGCATCCACGCGCAGATACTGCCCCGTCACCATGCGCGTGCGATCGCTCGCGAACAGCACCGCCACCTCCGCGACGTCGTCGTCCGCCGGGATTTCGCGCATCGGGAAGCGCTTCGCGATGTGCGCGATTATGGCGTCCTCGCTCGTGCCCTGTTGCTTGGCCTGCCACTTCACGTAGTTCTGTACGGGCGGCCCCCACATCCAAGTCGGGATCACCGTGTTCACGCGAATCTTCGCCGGCCCGAGCTCGACGGCCATCTGGAACATCGCGGACATCAGGGCGCCCTTCGAGGATGCGTAGGCGAGCTGCGCGGTGTCGGGCGGATGGTTGTACGACTGCGAGCCGATCAACACGATCGCGCCGCCGCCGCGCCGCTTCAGCGCGGGCACCGCACTGCGGCACAGCTGCGTCGAGCCGATCACGTTCACCTCCATCACCTTGCGCCAGTCGTCCGCGGTCGTCGTCTCGAGCGTGCCGAATACGGCATCGAAGGCCGCTACTTGGATCAGCGCGTCGACGCTGCCGAAACGCTGCTCGGCGAACGCGACGAGGCCGTCGCAGGCTGCGGAGCTTGTTATGTCGAAGCCGTGCGCCGCGACGCGCTTGCCGCTCGGGTCGAGCTCCTTCGCGATCGTCTCGAGCTTCGCGGCGTTGCGCGCAGCGATCACGACGTTTGCGCCATCGCGAGCCGCACAGCGCGCGACGGCCCCGCCGAGGCCAGGCCCGACGCCGGACACGATCACGGTCTTGCCTTGCAGAATCATGGGGGCCTCCTTTTCGCGAGCGGCGCAGGTTCCCCCACACGCCGCCCAGCTCGCAACGGAGGCACCCCGTCACGGGCCGGTCTGGGCACCTCGAACCCCCGGAACGCTTTTCCGAACAGAAGGTTGCGCCACTCTTCTGCGAGTCGGAGAGGGGTCCCGCCGCTACCCGAGGCGGCGCTCCCACAAAAAAAGTTTTCTGCCGCATTTCCGACGGGTTAGGCGGATTCTCCGACGGAATCTCCGCGCCCAGAATCGCGTTCTTGCTCTGCTAGGGTGGACCCGCGTTTCGCAAGTCGGGCACGGGCCGGGCCGAGACGTAGTGGAGCAAGGCGGCGCCCCATGAGAGACAACGATCGCTACTGGGATTGCCTCGACCAGGCGATGGAAGCCTCCCACGGCGGCCGCACCGATGAAGCGCTGGCCTGGCTCGACGAAGCGCTGAAAGCGCACCCGAACGGGGCCGAGGCCCACAACGGGCGCGGCGAGATTCTCTGGGATGAGGGCCGGGTCGAAGAGGCGCTCTACCAGTTCGAGCTGGCCGTGATGGCCGACCCGAAGTTCCTGACCGCGCACCTGAATCGCGCGGAGCTGCTGATCGAAGAGATGGGTGAGCACGAGCAGGCGATCGCGCTCTGCGACCGGCTGCTCTCCGGCGCCCCGGAGCTGCCGAAGCCCGATCGCGGCACCGAAGCCGAGATTTATTATCTGAAATCGAAGGCGCTGTTCTACCTCGACGATCTCGAGGGCGCGCAGTTCCTGGTGCGGCGAGCGATCCAGAAATCCGGCGAGATCGCGGTCTATCGCGCGTTCGAGGGCCAGCTCGGCTTCGAGCTCGGGCGCTTCGAGGAGGCGCGCAAACATCTCGAGCGCGCGGTCGCAATGGATCCAGAATCCGCGCACGCGGTTTACCACCTCGGCCTCGTGCTGGAGCGACTAGGACGCGAAGACGATGCCCGCCGCGCCTTCCAGCAGTCGAACGCGCTCGACGCGGATCACTACCCGCTGCCCGTGGTCGTCGATGCCGCGACCTTCGAGCGCATCACCGCCGAAGCGATCTCGGATCTCCCGCGCTCGATTCGCGAGTACGTCGAGCACATGCCGGTGCTCGTGCACGATTTCCCGGATTCCGAGCTGCTCGCGGACGAGAACGTCTCGCCGCAGATCCTCGGCATTTTCATCGGCGTGCCGCGCACCGAGGCCGCCTCGACCGCTCAGGCGCGCGACATCGACCGCGTGATCCTGTTCAAGAAGAACCTCGAGAAGATCTGCCGCACGCACGCCGAGCTCGTCGAGCAGATCCAGATCACGGTGAAGCACGAGATCGGCCACTACCTGGGCCTCGACGAGGACGATCTCGAGCGCCTCGGCCTCGCCTGATAACCCAGTGTCCGCCCTGATCGCCGAGCTGCGCGCGATCCTCGGAGCGGACGGGGTGCTGGCTCGCGCCGAGGAGCTGTTCGTCTACGAGGCCGATGGCCTCACGCACCACAGCGCACGCCCGAGCGCGGTGACGTTGCCGCGCAGCGCGGGCGAGGTGCAGCGCGTGGTACGCGCATGTCGCGAGCACGGTGTGCCCTTCGTGCCGCGCGGCGCGGGCACGGGCCTCTCGGGCGGCGCCGTGGCGTGCCACGGCGGCGTAGTGATCGAGTGCGCCCGTATGAACCGCGTGCTGCGCGTCGACGTTGCGAATCGCATCGCGGTGGTGCAGCCCGGCGTCGTGAACGCGGATCTCTCGAGGGTGGTCGCGAAGCACGGGCTCTTTTACGCGCCCGATCCGTCGAGCCAGCAATCGTGCACGCTCGGCGGGAACGTCGCGGAGAACTCCGGCGGCCCGCACACGCTGAAGTACGGGACGACGACGAATCACGTGCTGGCGCTCGAGCTCGTGTTGCCGGACGGCGAGCTCGTGCAGCTCGGGAATGCGAGCGGCCTTGCGAGTGGCTTCGACCTGGTGGGCGCCGTCGTCGGCAGCGAGGGCACCCTGGGAATTGTTACGGAGATGACGGTACGTCTGATGCCGCTGCCGGAGCGCACCGAGACGCTGCTCGGAATCTTCCCCGACATCGTATCCGCGTGCCGCGCGGTGGGTGCGATCATCAAGAGCGGCCTCACGCCGAGCGCGCTCGAGATCGTCGATCAGCGCACGATCCGCGCGGTCGAGGCGAGCGTCTACGCAGCGGGCATGCCGACCGACGCGGGCGCGATCCTGATTGCCGAGCTGGATGGCCCGAGCGCGGCGGTCGCGGTGCAGGTCGAGCGCGCGAGCGCGCATTGTCGCGATGCCGGTGCCCGCGAAGTCGCGGTCGCGCGAGACGCTGCGGAGCGGCAACGCTTCTGGCGCGCCCGCAAAGGCGCATTCGGTGCGATGGGCCGCCTCGCCCCAGACCTCTATGTGCATGACGCCGTCGTGCCGCGCGCGAGACTGCCCGAGATCCTCGAGAAGGTGTGCGCAATCGGAGACGCGCATCGGCTGCGCCTCTCCAACGTCTTCCACGCCGGCGACGGCAATCTTCATCCGAACATCTCGTTCGATCGCCGCGACCCGGACGAGCTCGCGCGCGTGATCCAAGCCGGCGAAGAGATCCTGCGCGTCTGCGTCGAGGCCGGTGGCGTGATCAGCGGCGAGCACGGCATCGGCCTCGAGAAGCGCGAGTACATGCCGCTCGTGTTCAGCGACGCGGACCTCGCGGCGATGTTGAAGCTGCGCGACGCGTTCGACCCCGAGCGCGTCTGCAATCCCGGCAAGATCTTTCCGTCGACGCGTTTCTGCGTCGAGTCGAACCCGAAGGCGCGCGGCTACGACCGCGTCGAGTTCGAGTGAGCGACTCGCTGGAAGCGCTCTCGCGCGAGCTCGGCGAGAGCTGCGAGCGCCATGCACCGCTCGCGCTCGAGGGGGCGCAGCTCGAAGCCACGCTGCGCCCGCGCAGCACGGAGGAATGCGCTGCGGCACTCGCTGCGCTCGCGCGGACGAAGCTCGGCGCCCTAATTACTGGAGCGGGATCGCGGCTCGCCGCCGCGAACGCGCCTAGCTCCGCGCGTTTACGGCTCGACGCCAGCGCACTTCGCGAGGCACCCGAGATCGACCTCGACGAAGGCGTCGCGCGTTTTGGAGCCGGCTTCGCGCTGACGGAGATCGAGGCCGCGCTTGCTGGCTCGATCTGGGAGTTGCCGCTCGACCCGCCCGGCAAGGGCTCCACACTCGGCGGTGCGCTTGCGTCCGCCGCGCTCGGGCCGCGCTTCGGACACCCGCGCGACATCGTGCTCGGCCTCGGCCTCGCGCTCGCGAACGGTGAGCGCGCGAAGAGCGGGGGCCGCGTCGTGAAAAACGTCACCGGCTACGACCT
>JANNKN010000614.1:0-5398 GCA_031396315.1 Deltaproteobacteria bacterium | reverse complement strand
GCGACGCGACGCCCTTGGTGAGGCGATCTGCGGTGGCGCGCGAATGATCGATCAACTTGCCGTAATCGAGCGTGATGCCAGTGGCGTTCACGCCGAAGGTCGCACCGTGCTGGGTCAGGTTCTCGACGAGCTCGGCGCCGGTGAGAAGCGCCTTCGACGGGATGCAGCCCCAGTTGAGGCACACGCCGCCGAGCCGATCGGCCTCGACGACGGCGACCTTCATGCCGAGCTGAGCGGCGCGAATCGCGGCCACGTAGCCGCCCGGCCCTGAACCGATTACGGCGAGATCGAATGCGGCGCTGCTCACGGCTTCTCCCGGGTTGATCTTCGCTCGGCTGCGCCTTGCTGCGCGCTTGCTCCCGCATTTGACTTTGCTCGGCTGCGCCTCGCTGCGCGCTTCGCTTGCGCCGTTTGCCGCCGGAGACGGATCGGATTCTCCTGCGCGCTGCTGAAGCGGAGTTCCCGCCAGTCGCGCTACGCGACCGGCTTTTCCACCTGACGCACCGGCAGCTCGTCGATTTCCTTGTGGCGGCCCTGGGCGTCGACCCTTTCCGCTTGAATGCGGGCCTGCAGCTTGATCACGCCGTCGAGCACGGCCTCGGGTCGCGGCGGGCAACCGGGGACGTAGATGTCGACCGGGATGATCGTGTCGATGCCCTGCACGACTGCATAGTTGTTATAGGGACCGCCCGAACAGGTGCAAGCGCCGAACGCCATCACCCACTTCGGCTCGGCCATTTGGTCGTAGACCTTCTTCAGGATCGGCGCATTCCGGTGCGAGATGGTGCCGACCACCATCAACAAATCGGCCTGGCGCGGCGAGAAGCGCGGCAGCGCGGCGCCAAAGCGATCGATGTCGTAGCGCGGGCCGGCGGCGCTCATGAACTCCATCCCGCAGCAGGCCGTCACGAACGGGTAGAGGAACATCGAGTACTTGCGCGCCCAGTTGAGGACGGCGTCGGCTTTGGTCGTGATGAACGAATCGTTGCCTTGGCGGAGGATCTCGACGAGGTCGTTCGCGCGCTGGACCGGAGAGACGCGACCGCCGTCATCGGTGATTTCTTGAATGGCCATGGAGACCTCCCCTCCGGGCCGGCACTATAGCCGCGGCATTCGAGGCGCATAGATGAGTGGGAGCGCAGAGCCGCAGGAATTCTCACGCGCCGCGCGAGCCGCCGCGTGGTCGGTCCACGCGCTCACCGCGACCGGCGCTGCGATGGGCCTCTTCGCCTTGCTCGAAGCCGCGCGCGGCGACTTGCGCGCGAGCGCGCTCTGGATGCTCGCCGCGTTCGCGGTCGATTGCGTCGATGGCACGCTCGCGCGCGCAGCTCGAGTCCACGAGCGCACGCCGAGCATCGACGGTCGGCGCCTCGACGACGTGATCGACTTCCTCAACTATGGGATCGTGCCGTGCTTCTTCCTCGCCCAGGGCGGGTTCGTCGGGTGGGGCTGGACCGCGCTGCCCGCGCTCGCGAGCGCCTACCAGTTCGCGCAGGCCGACGCGAAGACCGACGACCATTTCTTCTTGGGCTTCCCGTCGTATTGGAACTTCGTCGCGATCTACGTGTGGCTCCTGGACGTCTCGCCGCTCGCGACGGCGGCGTGGCTGATCGGGCTCTCGGTGGCGGTGTTCGTGCCGATCAAATATCTCTATCCGTCGCGCATGACGCGGCTCGCGAAGACGATGCTCTTCGGCGCAGCGGCCTTCACCGCGCTGCTGGCCGCGGCCTGCCTCACGCAAGATGCCGAGCAGCGCCTGCTGTTCGCGCGCGTCTCGTTGCTCTATCCCGCCGCCTACTTCGCGCTTTCGCTCTGGCTCGGCGGCTTGCATCGCCCGAGCCGTTAGGCTGGCGCGCATGGCCGACGTCACCGGCGTTCTGCTCGCGCAGCTCGGCACGCCCGCATCGCCCGCGGTGCCCGACGTGCGCCGCTACCTGCGCGAGTTCCTCTCCGACCCGCGCGTGATCGATCTGCCCGCGCCCGCACGCTGGCTGCTCGTGAACGCTGTCATCGCGCCGTTCCGTGCGCCGAAATCGGCGCATGCGTATCAGGCGATCTGGCTGCCGCAGGGCTCGCCGCTACTGGTGAATTCGCGCGCGTTTGCAGAGGCGCTCCAGCGCGAGCTCGGCGCGGGCTTCCGCGTCGCGCTCGGCATGCGTTACGGCGCACCGCGGCTCGAGGGCGCGTTCAACGAGCTGTGCGATGCGGGGGTGTCGCGCATCGTCGCGTTCCCGCTCTACCCGCAGGTCGCCGAATCCTCGAGCGGCACTGCGATCGCGGCGATCCGCGCGGCCGCCGCGAAGCGCGCGAATCCTCCGCCGCTCGCCTTCGTGCCGGCATTTTTCGCGGACGGCGGTTTCCTCGAAGCGCTCGCCGCCGAGGCGCGACTGGTGCTCGAGCGCGCGCGCTGCGATCACGTGCTCTTCAGCTACCACGGCTTGCCCGAGCGCCACGTGCGGGCCGCCGATGCGTCGCGCGCGCACTGCCTCGCGAGCGCGAGCTGCTGCGAAGCGCCGCCCGCAGCGGTGCTCGCGAATTGTTACCGCGCGCAGTGCCATGCCACGACGCGCGCCGTCGCGCGTGCGCTCGCACTCCCGAGCGAGCGCGTGACGACGGCATTCCAGTCGCGACTCGGTCGCGACCCCTGGATCAAGCCGTGGACGGACGAGGAGCTGCCGCGGCTCGCGGCGCGCGGCGTGAAGCGGCTCGCGGTGCTGTGTCCCTCGTTCGTCGCGGACTGCCTCGAAACGCTCGAAGAGATCGGCATCCGCGCGCGCGCTCAGTGGCTCGCCCTCGGCGGCGAGGAGCTCGCGCTGGTGCCGTGCGTGAATGCGTCGCCTGCGTGGGTGCGCGCGGCCTCGGAGCGGGTGCGCAGCCAATAGCGTCGGCGCGGCGGCGTGATGGCTGGTGAACGCTTCGCCGAACGCGCCCTAGGGTAGGGGCGCTTTGCGCCCCGTACCGCTTGCCGGGCCCTCGCTGCAGGCGCAAACCGGAGGGTCCGTCTCGCATGCCGAGCTCGCTACGCCGCCGCGTCCTGAGAGCGTCGACCCTGTCAAAATTGCTCGACACCCCTGACCTCGCGCCGCGGCTCCAAGCCCTTCCCGCCTCCGCCTTGCGCGAGGTTCTGCTCGAGATCGGCATCGAGGACGCCAGCGAGCTGATTGCGCTGACGAGTTTTGAACAGCTCCGCGACGTGTTCGACGAGGATCTCTGGCGCAGCATCGCCCCAGGCGCGGACGCTGGCTTCGATGCGGAACGCTTCGCGTTGTGGCTCGAGGTGCTCCGCGAGGCGGGCGACGCCTTCGTCGCCGACCGGCTGGCCGCGTTCTCGGAGGATTTCCTCGCATTCGCGTTCTCCCGGCTGATGCGCGTGATCGATCTGCCGCTCGCGACCGCCGCGATCTCGGACCCCGACGAAGCCAACTTGTTGGACAAGTTCGTCGACAGCCACAGCTGCGAAGACCTCGACGGCTACCTCGTCGTCGCGCGCATCGAGCGCGGTTGGGACGCGATGTGGGCGAGCCTGCTCGCACTCGATGAGCACCACCCCGAGCTGCTGCGCGCGTTGTTGCGCCGCAACTGGCTCGCGACGGAGGGCGAAGCCGAGGACGTCGGCGGGCTTTACACGCTGCTCACGGAGAGCGAGCAGCTGCACGAGGACGCTGCGGCGGAGCGCGAGGATCGCCGCGCCGAGCGCGGCTACGTCTCGCCAGCCGATGCGCGCGCGTTTCTTGCGCTCGCGCGGAGCGCGCCGGCTGCGCCCGAAGAAGATCCCATCACCCGCGCCTACTTCCGCGCGCTCGCCCCGCTTCCGGCGGGCAGCGCAACGGTCGACCCCGACGCGGGTCCGGGCGTGGCCGCGTTCTTGGCGCGGCTCGGCGGCCGCGCTGAAGACGAGAGCGGAGCCGACGAGCCGCTGGCACCTGCCGTGCACGAAAGGCTGTTTCGCCGCGCGCTCGCGGAGCTGGCGCAGGGGAATCCTCCCGCCCATCAGCGCATCGTCGAAGAGCTCGCCTATCTCGCGAACGTGCTCGTTGCCGGCGATGGCTCCCTAGGGCGCGCGTGGCGTCCGGTCGAGGCGGCGCTGCACGTGGTCGAGCAGTGCGACGCCGGCCTGCGCGAGGCGATCGACCGACTCCCGCAGCGCGACTTCGAGGGGCTGGCGGCGCTGGTCACGCGCTGGGGCGCAACCGGGCTCTTCCGCATCGCGTCATCCGCGGCGCAATCGACTTCGGTGGCGGTTCCGTCGACTCGGCCGCGCGATTCTGCGCTGGCTAACTCGACCACCCGAACGCCGCGCCCATTAGGGTGAACCGCACCACGTGGTAGCCGCCGTTGATCAGGAACAGCCGCAGCGTGCTGCGCTCGAACAGGTAATTGGTCCCGATCGACGCGGCGACCCAGAACAGCCCCGCCGAGAAGCCGAAGCCGATCGCGAAGAGCGGGGTGTGCTCGCCGAACAAGCCGAGGAAGATGCCGAACACGATCGCGCTGAGCGCCGCGAGCACGGCGGTGAGGCCGTACGTCTTCGCGGGATTGAAATCCTTCGTCAGCTGCTCCTGCGTGAAGCCGTGCTCGGCCATCCAGGCCTTGCCGAAGAGCGGGCCGTACCAGAGGCCGCCGAGCGCGAAGGCAAGCGCGGTAGCGATCAGGGTCGCGAGCCAGGAGATCTCGGGCATTACGGTCACTCCGATGGGTGCGGAGATCATGCGCACGCGCGCGGCCCGGCGGCAACCAAGATCTGGCGGCGGATTAGGGGTGCGCGAGTGCTTCCGCCGCGCGCTCACCGGCGGCCAGGCCCGACGCGAACGTGTCGGCCACCGAGACGCCGTCGAGCCAGCCGCCCGCGAGCGCCAGCGTCGCGGGCTGCTGGAAGCGCGCGCGTAGGGCGCCGATCTGTGCGCCGTGATCGACGCCGGGCTGCGGCACCGCCTGCGCCCAGCGCGAAATCGCGAGCACGCGCGGCGTGCTCGCGAGCCCGAGCGCGCGATCGAGGCCGCTGAGCACGCGCGTCGCGATCTCGTCGTCGGCGGCGCTCGCGACGCCGGGCCAGCGCGTACCGCCGATCAGCGCGGTGACGAGCTCGCGGCCCTGCGGTGCGCGGCCCGCGAAGAGCTGGCTCATGAAGAGCGCGCCCAACAAGTCGACGCCGAGGTCGCGCGGAACCAAGAATCCGAAACCCGAGAGCGCGTGGCGGGCGGCGCGCGGGTCGACGTCGAGGGCCACGCTCGCGATCGGCGCGTATGCGATGCCCGCAGCGAGCTGCCCGGCTTCGACGTCGGCCTGATGTACATTCTCTCGACCGGCTGTCAGTGGCGCGCGATCCCGAAAGACCTGCCGCCGAAAAGCTCGGTCTACGACTACTTCGATCTGTGGACCTATGACGGCACATTGGAAC
>JANNKN010000005.1:0-4677 GCA_031396315.1 Deltaproteobacteria bacterium | reverse complement strand
GCCGAACACGGCGGGCGCGTATTTGTGCACGCCGTGTTTGTCGGAGGCGTTGTCGCTGAGGAAGCGGCGCATGCGCGCCTCGAACTCGGCGGAGAACTCGAGCGCGAAGGCGTGGTAGATGCGCTTCACGCTGCCGATCGGGTCGGCGACCAGATCGGGGTACGCGAGATCGCAGAAGCGCGTTTCGCGTTCGGGATGCGCCGCGCGCGAAGCAAGGCCCGCGCGCAGCATGCGCTCGATCAAGTCTGCCGCCTCGCGCCCTTGGTCGCGCGGGTCGAGCGCGTCGCTGGATGCGCCGCGCAGCGTGCACTCGAGGCTCGCGAGGCTGGTGACGACTTGGCTCGGCGCGCGATGCGTCTGCACGATCAGCGCGTCGGGATACTCCGCGAACAACGCATCCAGCGCGAGCAGATGCGCAGGCGTCTTCAGCACCCAGCGTTCGCGTCGGTGGCGCGATTGCAAGTGCTGGAGGAACGCGCGGTGCCAGCGGTAGACGGCTGCGTGATCGTGGGCCTCGCACCAGCGTTGATACGAGGGCACCGCATACGTCGCCTCCCACTGCATGCTCACGAACTCGGAAGCCGTCAGGGAGACGCACTCTTGGGGCAGCTGCGCGCCGACCGGATGGATGGCGAGAAAGCCCGGCGCGACTTTCTCGATGTCGCGCTCCGTCGCGCGCGCGGCGGCGATGCGCGGGTCGCTCTCGAAGCTGGCGCTCTCGGGTGCGGGGCAGGGCGTCGCGGCCTCCCAGGTGAGCGGTGCGCGAGCCGCGGGATCCTGCGCGAGCAGCCCGTGCAGCAAGGTCGTGCCGGTGCGCGGCATGCCGAGCACGAACAGGGGGCGGCGGATTTCTTGCTGCGCGACCTCGGGGTGGTGCTTGCGCCAGTCGACCAGCCGCAGCCGCGTCGCGAGCGCGCTCACCACGGTGCTGCGCGCCATGCCACGACCGAGCAACGTGAGCTGAGCTTCGCCCTCGAGGCAGCGCAACAGCTCGCGCAGTCCCGCGCGAAACGAGTCGCTGCCGAAGTCGTCGAGCGCGGTCTCGCGCGCGGCGGCCGCGAGCAGCTCCGCTTCGTCGAGGCTCGGGACACGCAGGCCAACGGCCGCGAGCGCGCGCCCCGCCAGGTTGAGCGCGCGAATCGGGAGCGGGCGAAACGGCTTCGGCGCGGAGGTGAGGTCGGTCGACATGGGGCGCGCACGTTATCGCGCGCGCTGGCCGCCGCGCGGGCTCGTCAGTAGAAGCCGAGCATCCTGCCCGCGAGCGCGACGACGGCGATGGCGAGCACGGGGCGAATCACGCGCGCTCCGCCGCGCACCGCAATGCGCGCACCGAGTGCGCCGCCCGCGGCGAAGCCCGCGCCGAGCGCGAGCGCCTCGGGCCACACGATCTGGCCCGCGAGCCAGAACACCGGCAGCGCGAGCAGCGTGAAGCAGGTGTTGAGCGCGGTCTTGATGTGCGTGCTGCGCACGAGATCGATACCCGCGAAGGTGAGTACGGAGAGCAGCAGGATGCCGACGCCGGCTTGGAATGCGCCGCCATACATCCCGATTGCGAAGAACGCGAGCGCGCGCAGCGGCGCGGGCCACGGGCGCGTCGGCGCGTCGCTGGCCGGACGCAACGCTGTACCGCGCAGCGTCGGCACGAGCAGCGCGAGCATCAGCAGCCCGAAGATGCGGTTGAACCACTCGGCCGGCAGCTGCACGACGCCGTACGCGCCGACCACCGCGCCGAGCGCGCTCGGTACGATCAGTGGGGCTGCGTCGCGTGCGCCGGATGTTCCCAAAGCCGTGAGCCGCCAGGTTGCGACGGCGCTGCCGAGCAATACGCCCACGCGATTCGTGCCATTCGCGACCGGCCCCGGCAACCCGAGCATCGTGAGCAGCGGGACCGTCAGCAGCGAGCCGCCTCCCGCCAGCGTGTTCACGACGCCCGCGACGAGCCCGCCCGCGGCGAGCAGCGCGGCGTGCGTGAGTTGCATTCGCCTACCGTAGCCAGATCGCGCGCTCCCGCGCGCGGTCCGCGCTCGCGCCGGCGGGCTGGAGTCGTAACAACTTGGCCGAGACGACTCCGCGCGACGAGCGCATCTTCACGCGGCAGTTCGTGCTGTGCTTCGTCGCGCACGGGCTGCAGGCGATCGCGTTCAACCTCTACTTACCCTTCCCGAAGCGGCTCAACGAGCTAGGCGCCAACGATTTCGTGATCGGCGCCGCCGCGAGCCTCACGGGCCTCGCTGCGGTGCTCGCGCGTCCTGCCATCGGGCGCGCGATGGATCGCGCGGGCCGACGGGCGACGATCCTCGTGGGCGGCGCCCTGCACGTGCTCGCGACCGCGCTCTACCTCGGCATCGACGAAGTGGGCCCATTGCTCGCCGCGACGCGCTTCCTGCACGGCATCGCCGAGGCGATGCTGTTCTCCGCGCTCTTCACGTTCGCAGCGGACTACGTGCCCGCGAGGAAGCGCACCCAGGGGCTCGCGCTGTTCGGGGTGTCGGGAATGCTGCCGATCGGCATCGGGCCGACGGCGGCGAATTGGCTAATCGCGAATCACGGCTGGCCAGCGGTGTTCGTGACCGCGTCGGCGCTCGCGGCCGTGTCGATGGCGCTCTCCTTCGGGCTGCGCGACGCGCCGCGCGCGCGCGTCGCCAGCGGCCAGAACGCGAGCATGCTCGACGTGATCCGCCAGCGAGAGCTGCGCCCGATTTGGTTCTTGGGCGCGTCGTTCGCGACCGTGCTCACCGCGTTCTTCGTGTTCGTGCCGCGCTTCACACAGGACACCGGCATCGGCAGCGACGCGACATTCTTTCAGATGTACATGCTCGCCGCGCTGATCCTGCGCATCGCGTTCGGCTGGGTGCCGGACCGCATTGGCCCGCACCGCGCGCTCACGCCCGCGCTGCTCGCGCTGGTGTTGGGGCTGCTGGTGATGGCGCGCGCCTCCGCGCCGCAGGACGTCGCGATTGCGGGCTTCCTGTGCGGGCTCGGCCACGGCTACGCGTTCCCGATTCTGTCGGGCATGGTGGTGAACCGCGTCTCCGACGATTCGCGGGGCACGGCGCTCGCGATCTTCACGGGGCTGTTCGATCTCGGCATGTTGGTCGGCAGCACGGTCTTCGGCGCGCTGATCGAGTGGCAGGGGTTTGCCGTGCTGTATGCCTTCGGCGCGGTGGTGCTCGCGAGCGCGCTTGCGGTGTTCGTTCGCTGGGACCCGCGCGCGACCGGGCGGGCGCGATGAGCGACGCGTCGAAGCACAGAGGCAGGCGACGGGTGGCCCGGGTGTGCGCCGCGGCCTTGCTCGCGGCGTGCAGTGCGAGCGGACCGCGCATGCTTGCGCGCGAGGCGGCCGGTCCGCTCCCGTTCGTCTGGCCTCGCGAGGGCATCGTCAGCCTGATGACTTGTCGCTTCGAGACGGCACAGCCGATCGGCATCGCGCTCGAGAGCGCCACGCGCGAGGACGAGACCGCGGTGGACACCGTGCTGCGCGCGTGGGAGCGGGCGGGGCTCGGGGTTCGCTTCATCGCGGCGCCGAGCGAACACGCGCAGCTCGCGATCGCGTTTCGTGACGAGCCGCTACCGGACGGCGGGCGCGCGTTAGCGGACTGCCAGCTGAACGGTGCGCGCGCGGAGCTCGCGCGGGCGCGCGTCGAGATCGCGCGCCACGTCGCGGATGCGCGCGCCGGGTCGAGCGCGGTGCGCACGCTCGCGCGCGAAGAGCTGTTGGGCGTACTCGCGCGCGAAACGGGGCGCGCGCTCGGCTTTAGCGGGGCTGCGCGACCAGGGGACCCCCTGCTCGTCGGCTCGCTCACAGACGCGGCGCGCCTCGGTGCCGCAATTCGCGAGGGCACTCGGCTCGCGTCGCCTTTGCTGAGCGCGCTCTACGCGCGGCCGTCGGGCAGCCTCGTCTCGCGCGCCGCGGCGGAGCCACCTGCCGCGACCCGGCCGATCGACCGGCTCGCGGCACTCGCGCTGGCAAACGGCCTCGAGGGCCCGTTCCTGCGGACGGGCACGCAGGCCGGGCGCGTGTTCTGGCGCGATCCCATGACGGGGGACGAATACGGCGCCCAGATCGTTTCGCCCGCGCGCCTGCTGCGCACGCCTGGCCGCGTCGTGCTCGCGCTCGAGCCGCGCGCGAGGCGCGCGCTCCCGCGCAGCCGCGATACGGCGCCGGACGCGAACGAAGCGGCGCCGCGATCCCCCAGGAGCGGGCTCTGACCCGGCGCATTTGCAACGCCGCTCAGGGGCGAACGTTCGGGTCGAGCACTTTCGCGCGCGCTGCGAGTTGGCCGGCGCGGCCGTCCATGCGCAGTTCGCGGAGCAGGACGCTCATGCGCAGCAGCAGCCGTGGCTGCTCGTCGCCGTCTGCGAGCGCGCGCTCGAAGTGCTCGAGGGCGCGCTCGTTTTCGGGCGGCGTCTTGCGGTGCAGCGCCCAAGCGAGAGCGCCGTGGTACTCGCTCTCTGCATCGTAGAGCTGCACGGCCTTCTCCAGAAACTCTGCCGCGCCGCGGAAGTTGCCCGCACGCATCAGCATTTCGCCGCGCTGATAGTGCTGTTCGGCCTGCGCTGCGAGCAGCGCCTGCGTTTCGGATACGCCGAGCGTCGACTCTTCGTAGCGCGCGCGCTCATCGGGGTCGGTCAGCACCTCGTGTGCGCGCGCGATCTGCGTGAAGACGTCGTTCGCGA
>JANNKN010000827.1:0-2286 GCA_031396315.1 Deltaproteobacteria bacterium | reverse complement strand
CCGACGAGGTTTCGATGATGCCGAGGCCGCCGGCGTTCGAGACCGCGGACGCGAGCTGCGCGCGCGCGATGTAGCCCATGGGGGCTTGGATGATCGGGAGCGACACGCCGAGCATTCGGGTGATGCGATTATCAAGCAACGTGTCGCTCCCTCGGATTGCGTGCGAGGCGCACGCAATCCGAATCCAATCATTCTGGTTTACTTCGCTCGGCTCCGAGGACTTCGCCTCGCTGCGCGCTTCGCTTGCGGAGCTCGGACCCACTCGGTGCTGGCGGGGGCAGGGTGCTTCACGGGGTGGGGGTTTGTCAGCGTGACTCGGGCGGGGATTCTGCGGGCGAGGCGCTCGTCGCGGGGCGGCCTTCTTGCACTTCGATTTCGAGGGTGCGGCGTTCGCGGAGTTCGCGGGAGGCTCGTTCGCTGGGGGTTTCCTGGGCGGGCTCGTCGGGGGTGAGCGCGTCGAGCGTCGCGGCGCCTTCGTAGACCCTGACTTGGCGGAGCACGCGGAGGGGGTCGCGGCCTTCGATCTCGGCGACGACTTCGATCACGTTGGCGCCGGGCGCGACGGGCACGGTCGCGCGGAAGGAGCCGTCGGGCAGCATGCGGAAGCTGCGGGCTTTCGCGCGCGTCGTGAGGTTGCGGATTTCGACGCGATCGAGGCCGGTCAGCCGCACGTTGCGCAAGAGCGAGACGACTTCGGCGGGATGCTCGACCGGCACGAAGCGCCCGCCGGTGCGCGCGGCGATCTCGCGGTAGAGGGCGAGCTGTGCGAGGGCCTGCGGGCCGAGCGCGAAGGTGTGCACCGGCACGCCGTAGCTCGCGAGCCGGTCGGCGGCTTCGAGCGCTTCGGCGATGCCTGCTTCGCGCGTCGGGAAGGTCGGCTGGCCGTCCGAGAGCAGCAGGATCGTGCGATGGCGCGCGTGCTCGAGATCGCGGTGAGCGTTCAGCTCCGCGAACGCGGCGCGCAGTGCGGCGCCGATGCTCGTGCCGTTGTCGTGATAACCGGCGGTGTAGACATCGAGCTGGCGCATCACGCTTGCCGGCGTTCCGAGCGGCGCGTCGACCCAGGCAGTGCCCGCGAACGAGACGAGCCCGACGCGCATCGTCTCGGGATCGAGCTGAGCAATTAGGCGCCGCGCCGCCGAGACTTCTGCGCTGACGACCGCATCGCCCGGATCGCCGGAAGCGCGAAACTCGACCGGCTCGGCGAGGCTCGCGACGTGGCGATCCCAGACGCGGTTGCGGCCGACGCGCCCGTTGCCGTCGATGTCGTGGCCCGTCGCGATGAGCGTGCTCTCGCTCTCGTCGATCGCGATCAGCACGTCGTGGAAAGCCGCCTCCCAGCGCCCGCCGCGGCCCGAGAGCTCGATCTCTGCGACGCCGCGCACCGCGGGCGGCGCCGCGACTTCGAGGTGCGCGGTGAGATGGCGCGTTGCGATCGGCCCGCCCGTGTCGGCGCGTGCGCGGCGCAGCAGCGTCTCCAACTCTTCGGCGCTCGTGCCGCGCATGTCTTCATGGGGGCGAGCGAGTACACGTGCGAGCTGTGCGCGCGCCTCGCTCGTGTCGTTGCCCTCGAGCGCCAACTTCGCGAGCGCGATGTCGAGCGAGCCGAGCGCGGGTGCGCGGCTCTGCGCATCGCGCAGCTGCGCCTCGGCTTCGACGCGATCGCCGCGCTGGCGCGCGAGCTCCGCGATCCCGAGCTGCGCAGAGATCGCGTGAGGCTCGCGCGCACGGCTCGCGCGCAATAGGCGCTCGGCTTCCGCGAGCTGCGCGGCATCGATGGGATCCTCGTTCGCCGCGAGTGCGAGCCGCGTGAGGCCGAGCGCGCGCAGCGTCGCGGCGTCCGCGGGCGCGGCGAGCTCCGCCTCCGCGAGCAGCGGCTCGATGCGTGCGAGCTCGTCGCCGCGCAGCGCGCGCAGCTGCGCAAGCCGTGCCTTCGACACCGGGTCTCGTAGCGCCGCGCTGCGCAGCCAGCGCTCGCCGGGCGCCCAGCCCGCTTTGCCGAGCGAGAGCGCGAGCTCGCCTAGCCGTGCGTCGCGGTCTGCGGGCGCGAGCGGCGGGGGCGCGGCGACGGCGATCGCGCCGAGCGACGCGAGCGGCAGCTCGTAGCGCGGCAGCTCGCCGAACGACAGGTAGCGGAGCAGCTCGGATTCGAGCACGGGCGGCGTGACGTCGAACGACTCCGCGCAGGCGGCCTCGTGCTCCGCGCCGTCGCGCATGTTCGACAGGTAACGCGCGAGGCGCGCCTCGCGCTTCGCTACGCCGAGCGCGTCGCCCCGCAGTAACAAG
>JANNKN010000814.1:0-6628 GCA_031396315.1 Deltaproteobacteria bacterium | reverse complement strand
ACCGCTTCCTCGGGGCGCGCCGCGCCGTGAGCAGCGCGGCGGTACTGATCGCGGCGGGACACTTCACGCTCGCGGTTCCGTCGGACACGGCCTTCGCGGTCGGGCTCGTGCTGGTCGCGCTCGGCTCGGGCCTGCTGAAGCCCAACATGAGCACGCTGGTCGGCGCGCTCTACACCGCCGACGACCCGCGCCGCGACGCCGGCTTCTCGCTCTTCTACATGGGCATCAACATCGGCGCCTTCCTCGGCCCAATGGTCGCGGGCTTCCTCGCGCAGAGCGCCGAGTGGAAGGGACTGATCGCGAGCTTCGGCTTCGACCCCGCAACCAGCTGGCACTGGGGCTTCGCCTCGGCCGGAGTGGGCATGGTCGCGGGGCTCTTGTGGCTGCGCAGTACGGAGCATCGGATCGCGCACGTCGGCAATCCCCCCGACGCTGGCGCGCAGCGGCCTTGGCGAGCGCTCGCAGGGGTGCTCGCCTTCACCGCCGCGCTGTTCGCGTTCGTCCACGCGTCCGACCAACCCGGATGGGAGTGGTTGCGCTGGGCGTTCGCTGCCGTACCCGCCGCCATCGCATTGGGCCTCGCGCTCCACCCGAGCCCCGGCGCGCGACGATTGTCGGTGGTGCTCGTCTTCTACCTCGCGGCGCTGTTGTTCTGGGCCGTGTTCGAGCAGGGCGGCTCGACGCTGGCGCTCTTCGGCGACCAGTTGACCCGGACCGAGCTGCTCGGCTGGAGCTTCCCCTCGACCTGGTACCAGTCCGTCGGCCCGGTGTTCGTGTTCACTCTCGCTCCCGTGTTTGCATGGATGTGGACGCGCCTCGGCCCGCGGCAGCCCTCGAGCCCCAACAAGTTCGCGCTCGGCGTGGCGCTGCTCGCCGCGTCGTTCTGCCTGATGATTCCGGCGGCGGCGCTCACCGCGCAGGGCCTCGTCTCTCCCGGCTGGTTGGTGGGGCTCTTCTTCGTGCAGACGCTCGGCGAGCTTTGCCTCAGCCCGGTCGGACTGTCCGCGCTCACGCGCCTCGCGCCGGCAAAGTGGGTGGGCGTCGTGATGGGGATCTGGTTCCTTGCGAGCGCCTTCGGCAGCAAGCTCGCGGGCGTGATGGCCGGCGAGTTCGCGTCCACCGATCCTGCGCAGCTCGCCGGCTTCTTCGAGTCGCAGGCGCTCGCAGTCGCGCTGAGCGCGCTCGTGCTGTTCGCGCTCGCGCCGGCCCTCAGCCGCCGGATGGGCGCCGCGCGCTGAGCGGCTACTCGCGCTCGATCTGCAGCCGCCCCACCGAGAAGCCGAGATCCCAGCCGCGGCCCGTGCCGCCGAGTGCGAGCGACACCTCACCCTTCGTGAGCACTTGCGCGCCGACGGATTTCACCGCGCCTGCGGCGGCTTCGGCTGCCGCATAACCGCCGAGGATCTCCTTCGTCTCCGCGACGCCGGAGAATTCCCCGTGGCCGTCCTCGATCACCGACTTACCGACCGTAATGCCTGCGCCGCGAATCCGGAGCTTCACCGGGAAAGTCTCGCCGTTCGAGCAAGTCACCGTGCCCTTCCCGTTCGCGGTGCGAAAGCCAAAGGACCAGCCCTTCAGCGTGAACTTCATCTTGCACTGGATGGACTCGGCCTGTGCGGCGCCAGCCGCCAGCGTGAGCATCAGTGCGAGTCCGATCCGTTTCGCGTTCGCCATTCGCCCGCCTCCTCGCGCTCTGCGCGCGCGAGGTTGTAGCTCCGCGGTCAGCGCTTCGCGCGCACGCGCTTGCGCGCCCGTGCCGTGGAGCGCGCGGCGCGCGGCGAGCGCAGCGCGCGAATCGCCTTCGCCTCGCGCAGGCGCTTCACGTTGCGCTCGAGGTCGTCGAGTGTCTCGAGCACCGTCACGCGCGCCGGCAGCGCGAGTGCGCTGGCCGCGGGTCCCCCGAGCCAGAGCTCCGTGTCGGCGCCGATTGCAGCGCGCGCCGTCGCGACCTCGCGCTCCGCGTTCCGCCCGGGGTGCGTCACGGCGAGCGCCACGGCACGCGCGTTCGCGAGGCCGACCGCGCGCGCCAGCTCCGCCGGCGGGAGCTCGGCGCCGAGATAAATCGGGCTCGCGCCGGCGCCCATCGCGACCAGCGCCGAGACGAGCAGGCCGAGCTCGTGCCGCTCACCCGGCAGCGTCGCGAACAGGATCGCGGGAGCGCCCGACGACGCGGGCGGCGGCCGCAATGCCGCGCCGAGCAGCGAGCGCAGCAGCGCCGAGGCCAGGTGCTCTGCCGCGACGCAGAGCCGCCCGTCGAACCAACGCGCACCCACGCCCTGCAAGAGCGGCAACGCGAACTCGCGCGCGAAGCGCACCGAGCCGAGGGCGAGCAGCTGATCCGAGATCACCCGCTCGGCCGCCGGAGCGTCGAGCACTTCGATCGCGGCGATCGCGCGGTCAACCGGCTCGGGAAACGCGAGCGACCTCGCGCGCCCGCTTGCGATCGCCTGCAGCGCAGCGTCGTCGAGCTGCGCGACTGCGCCGATGCGGTGGCCCGACTCGACCGCGGCGCGCAGCAGCTGGAGGCGCGCCACGTCGGCGACGCGATAGCGACGCGTGCCCTTCGGCGTGCGGAGTGGCACCACCGCGCCGTAGCGGCGCTCCCAGACGCGCACGACGTGCGGGGTGAGGCCGGTGATCCGGCAGACGGCGCCGAGGGCGTAAGTGTGCTCGGGTTGGGGCATGTCGGGCGCAGTGTCTCCATCCGCCCCGGCGTTTCGCCAGAGGCGCCGATTCATCGACTGTCTAGATTTTATCTTGACGTCTGTCCATGCCTGGGCGAGAGTATCCCCGCGCCAACGGGATGCCCGAAATGATCGGAACCGCACTCGCCGAGCGCGGACTGCTGCCCGACGCAATCGTCCGCGCTGGCATCCGCGCCCTGCTATCGAAGCGCCTGCGCGAGATCTGCGCCGCCGACGCGGTGATGCAGCTGGAGCAGCACCAGGCGTTCCTCGCGAGCGCGCGCGCGGCGCCGATCGCACTCGCGACGCGCGAGGCGAACGCACAGCACTATGAGGTGCCCGCCGCGTTCTTCGCGCTGGTGCTCGGGCCCCACGCGAAGTACAGCTGCGGGCTGTGGCCCGCCGGCGTGCACGATCTCGCCGCTTCGGAGGCCGCGATGCTCGCGCTCACAGCCGAGCGCGCCGAGATCGCGGACGGCCAGCGCATCCTCGACCTCGGCTGCGGCTGGGGATCGTTCTCGCTGTGGTGCGCGGAGCGTTACCCGCGCGCGCGCGTGCTCGCGGTCTCGAACTCGAAGAGCCAGGCCGAGTTCATCCGCGGGGCCGCCGATCGCCGCGCCCTCTCGAACGTCGAGGTCACGACCGCCGACGTCAACGCGTTCGATCCCGCTGAGCGCTTCGATCGCGTCGTGTCGATCGAGATGTTCGAGCACGTGCGGAATCACGGCGCACTGCTCGCGCGCATCGCGCGTTGGCTGACACCCGACGGCCGGCTGTTCGTGCATCACTTCGCGCACCGCGGCGCGGCCTATCCGTACGAGACCGCGGGCGACGACAACTGGATGGGGCGCCACTTCTTTACCGGCGGCATGATGCCCTCGGACGACTGGCTGCTCGCCTTCCAGGACGATCTCGCAGTACTGCGGCGCTGGCGCATCAGCGGTGTCCACTACCGCAGGACGAGCGACGCGTGGCTCGCGGCGCTCGACCGCAACGCGAAGCGTGCGCTGCCGATCCTGCGCGAGACTCATGGCGACGGCGCCGAGCGTCTGTGGCTCCAGCGCTGGCGGCTCTTCTTCCTCGGCTGCTCCGAGCTGTTCGGGTTTCGTAATGGCCAGGAGTGGTGGATCTCGCACCTGTCCCTCGCACCGCGCGGCCGCACGCGATGAGAATCGCGATCGTCGGCGGGGGAATCTCGGGGCTCGCCTGCGCCTTCTGGCTCGGCCAGCGGCACGACGTCACGGTGTTCGAGGCAGCGTCCTCGCTCGGCGGGCACGCGAACACCGTGGAAGTGCAAGTCGGCGGCCGCACGCACGCGGTGGACACCGGCTTCATCGTTTACAACGAGGCCACTTATCCCGAGTTCACGCGGCTGCTGGCCGAGCTTCGAGTCGCCACGCAGCCCGCGGAGATGAGCTTCGGGCTCTCGTGCGAGCGCAGCGGCCTCGAGTGGTCGAGCCGCGGCCTCGCGGGCTTGCTCGCGTCGCCGCGCCACTGCCTGCGCCGCGACTATCTGCGCATGCTGCGCGAGATCCTGCGGTTCTCGCGCGAGGCGCCCGCCCTGCTCGCGGGCGACGACGACAAGACGACGCTGCGCGATGCGCTCAGTGGCGGCGGCTACTCGCCCGCCTTCCGCGACTGGTACGCCGTGCCGATGGGCGGCGCGATCTGGTCCGCCGCCGAGGCGGATCTGCTCGACATGCCGGTGCGCAGCTTCGTGCGGTTCTTCTCCAACCACGGCTTGCTCGGCAGTGGCGGCTCGATCGCGTGGCGCACCGTCGCCGGGGGCTCGCGCCGCTACGTCGAAGCGCTCCGCGCGCGAACTCCCGCGCGCTTTCGCTGCAGCACGCCCGTCGCCGCGATCTCGCGCGGCGCGCGCGGACCGAGTGTCGTGACGGTGGCCGGCGTCGAGCCCTTCGACCGCGTGATCCTGGCGGTGCACAGCGATATGGCGTTGGCCTTGCTGGTGACGCCGAGCGCTGCGGATCGCGCGATTCTCGGCGCGATCCGCCAGCGCGAGAACGACACCGTCCTGCACACGGACGCGACTCTGCTGCCGCGCCGTCCGCGAGCGCGCGCGAGTTGGAATTACGTCGTGCCGCGAGCGCCGCAGGATCGCGTGCTCGTCACTTACGACCTCTCACGCCTGCAGCGCATCGCCTCGGCCGAGCCGCTGCTCGTCACACTGAACGGCACAGAGCGGATCGACCCCGCCCGGGTACTCGGGCGCTTCTCCTACGCGCACCCCGTTCTCGACGGCGCCGCGCTCGCGGCGCAAGCGCGCCACGCCGAGATCGACGGCGCCGGCGGCGTTCACTTCTGCGGGGCGCACTGGGGCTGGGGATTCCACGAGGACGGCGTTCGCAGTGCACTGCGCGTCCATCAGGCGATCGAAGCGGACGCGTGATGCAAAGCGCCCTCTACGAAGGTTGGGTCAGCCACAGCCGCAGCGTCGCGCCGCGACACGGCTTCGCGAAGCGGCTGCTCATGGCGTACCTCGACCTCGCGGAGCTCGATCGCGTGTTCGCGGGACGCTGGCTGTGGGGCGTCGAGCGGCGCGCGCTCGTGAGCTTTCGGCGCCGCGACCACCTCGGCGACCCGCGCCTGCCGCTCGACGTCGCTGTGCGCGACCTCGTCGCCGAACGCACCGGAGCCCGCCCGAGCGGCGCGATCCGCGTGCTCACGCAGCTGCGCTGCGCGGGCTTCGTCTTCAATCCGGTGAGCTTTCATTATTGCTTCGGTGCGAGCGAGCGTCTCGAAGCGGTCGTCGCGGACGTGAGCAACACGCCCTGGAACGAGCGGCACGCCTATGTGGTCGCCAGCTCAGGCGGCGCGAACGGCGTGGAGGCGCTGATCGCGAAGCGCTTCCACGTCTCTCCGTTCCTGCCGATGGACCACGAGTATCGCTTCCGCTTCGAGGCACCGGGCGAAGTGCTGCACGCGCGCATCGAGAGCCGCAGCCGCGGCGAGCGCGCGTTCGACGCGCGGCTGCAGCTCGCGCGGCGCCAGATCACTTCGCGCAGCCTCGCGCGCGCGCTCGTGCGCTTCCCCGCGATGAGCGCGCAGGGGCTTGCGGCGATCTACTGGCAAGCATTCCGCCTGCGCCGTAAGGGCGCGCCAGAGTTCCCGCACCCCTCCGAGACGACGCGCCCGGGAGCGATCGCATGAGCGACGAATCCACCTACGGCGCGCGCACGGCCAGCGCCTCGGGCCCCTTCGCCGCCCTCGCCCGCGCGCGCGTGCGCGCCGCGCTCTCTACGCTCGATGCGGGCGCGCTCACGCTCGAGGATGCCTCTGGCGCGCAAGCGTTCGCGGGCCCCGCGCGCGGCCCGCAGGCGCGCGTGCGGATTCACGATGAGCGTTTCTGGCGCGCGCTCGCGCTGCGCGGCGCGCTCGGCGGTGCGGAGGCGTTCATCGACGGCTGGTGGACGAGCGACGACCTCGTTGCGGTCGTGCAGCTGCTCGCGCGCAACGCGCGCGCACTCGGCGCGCTCGACGGCGCCGCCTGGTGGGCACGCCCCTGGCTGCGCGTCGCACACGGGCTGCGCGACAACGATCGCGCCGGCAGCCGCCGTAACATCTCGGAGCACTACGTCCTCGGAAACGAGTTCTTCGCCACCTTCCTCGACGCCACGCTCACGTACTCGTCCGCGATCTTCGAACGCGCAGACGCGACGCTCGAGCAGGCGCAGACGGCGAAGTACGACCGGCTCTGCCAGAAGCTCGAGCTCCGGCCCGACCACCGCGTGCTCGAGATCGGATCCGGCTGGGGCGGCTTCGCCATCCACGCAGCGCGCGCGTACGGGTGCCGCGTCACGACCACCACGATCTCGCGGCGACAGCACGATCTGGCGACCGCGCGCGTCGCGCGCGCGGGACTCGCGGACCGCGTGACCGTGCTGTGCGACGACTACCGCGACCTCCGCGGCACGTACGACGCGATC
>JANNKN010000800.1:0-2070 GCA_031396315.1 Deltaproteobacteria bacterium | reverse complement strand
GGCCTCGCGCTCCCGAGCCTCGCGCTGCTCGCGCGCCCCGTGCTGGCTTGCGCAGCGATCCTGCTCGGCGCGCACTGGCTCCCGATCGCGAGCGAGCTCGCTCGTGGCGCAGCGGCGGTGTTCGCGCTCGCGCTCGCCGCGCCACTCGTGGATCCTGCGCTGCGCCGTGATGCGGTGCGGCTGTTGACCGTGCGAGGCCCGCGATGACGCCCGGACGAATCGCGCTGGCCGTGATTGGAAGCGCCGCGCTGCTCGCAGCCGCGGCACTGCCGGTGGACGCGATCTGCAGCGCGCTGGCGGCGGCGGGTGCACCTGCACAGATCGAGCTCCCGAAGAGGCTCGGTTTCGCGCTGTTGCGCGCGCTGCTCGCGCTGCACGGCGTGCTCGCGCTGGTGTGCGCGTTCTGGCGTGCGGCGAGCGCGCCCGCGCCGCTCTGGCGCGCACCGGCTCTGAGTGACCGCGCAGCGACGCCGAGGCTCGCGCTCTTCGCCGTGCTGGCAGGTGCCACGCTCGTGCGCGCGATCGGGCTCGACACCGATCTGTGGCACGACGAGATCTTCACACTCGTCGATTTCGTGCGGTCTCCCGCGCTGCGCATCGTCACCGAGTACACCGATGACAACCAGCACGCGCTCTACTCCTTGCTCGCGCACGGCGCGCTCGCGCTCTTCGGGGAGAGCGCGTGGGCGCTGCGACTTCCCGCGCTCGGCTTCGGGGTCGCGAGCGTGTGGGCGACGTGGCGGCTCGGGCGCTTGCTGTTCGGCGAGCGGTCCGCACTGTTCGGCGCAGCGTTCGTTGCGTTCGCCTACCACGCGGTCTGGTTCTCGCAGAACGCGCGCGGCTACACGGGCATCTTGTTCGCGACCACGCTCGGCACCGAGCTGTTCCTGCGCGGCTGCGCAGAGCCGCGCGCGCGCACCTGGCTCGCGTACGCCGTGACGATCGCGCTCGGCATGTGGATGCATCTCACGCTGGGCTTCGTCGCGCTTGCACACGGGCTCGTGTGGATCGCACTCGCGGTGCGTTCGCCCGATCGCCGGCTTGCGACGCTCTTGCCACCGCTCGGCGGGCTCGCCCTCGCCGGCACACTCACGCTGCTTTGTTATGGCGTCGTGCTGCCGCAGATCGTCGCGTTCTATCAACAGCCCGCAGCGGGTGTGACGACGGCGGCGGTCGAGTGGAAGAGCCCGCTCTGGCTCGTGGCCGAGACGATTCGCGGCTTTGGCGTGCCCGTCGCGCTCGGCTCGCTCGCGCTCGGCCTCGCCCTGCTTCCGTTCGCGTGGAGCGGGCTAGCGCTTTTGCGCCGCGCGCCCGCGGCTGCCTTCTCGTTCGTGCTGCCGGGTGCGCTCCTGCTCGCGATGCTGATTGCGCTCGACCGCAACCTGTGGCCGCGCTTCTTCCTGAACGCGTTCGGATTCGCCGCGCTGCTCGGCGCCGACGGCATGCTGCGCATCGGCAAAGCGATTGCCGCTCGCAGCTCGGGCCGCGTCGCGCGCGCGGCGTCGGTCGGGCTCGCGAGCGCGCTCGTGCTCGCCTCGACCCTTGCACCGCCGCTTCCGCGGCTCTGGACGCTGCCGAAGCAGGATCTCACAGGCGCGCGCGACTTCGTGCGCGCGCAGGCCGCGCCGGCAGATGCGATCGTCGGTCTCGACCTCACGGGCGAGGATTATCAGGCCTATTACGCGCCCGAGTTCGCGCTCGCCTTCACGCAGGCCGAGCTCGAGGCGCGCGCGGCACGCGGCGGCGGCCAGACGTGGCTGATCTACTCGTTCGGCGGCTACATCGAAGCGCGCGAGCCCGAACTGTGGCGCACGCTCCAATCCTTCGAAGAAGTCGCCGCCTTCCCCGGCACCCTCGGCGGCGGCACGATCATCGTGCGCCGCAGCCCGCCCGGCTGGCCCGCAAAGTGAACCCGGGGACGTTCCTCCGTGCCCTCGCGGCCGTTTTCGCGGAACACCCGGATCATGCCATTGGGCAGCGGGCTGTCCCCTAGCTTATGCTCGCGGTCGTTTCGCCAGACAAAAAACCGCGCCGGGCGCGGGCCATATTGATACTCGCGCATCCGATAGA
>JANNKN010000762.1:0-4815 GCA_031396315.1 Deltaproteobacteria bacterium | reverse complement strand
GGCGAGATGGAGGCCGCCTGTCGCAAGGGCGGCGTCACGCTCCACGGCACCGGCATCCACCCGGGCGGCATTACGGAGCGATTCCCGCTCGCGATCTCCTCGCTCTCGCGCGCCATCACCCACGTCCGCGCCGAAGAATGGTCCGACATTCGCACCTACGGCGCGCCGGCCGTGATCAGCGATGTGATGCTGTTCGGGAAGACCCCCGAGGAAGCCGCGCGCAGCCCGATGCTGCAGCTGCTCTCGGGCGGGTTCCTGCAGTCGATCGACATGCTGGTTGCGGCGCTCGGCTTCGATGCCGATCCGCAACGCCGCACCGCCCACGAGATGGCGGTCGCGACGGCGGCAATCGATTCACCGATCGGCCCGATCGCGCCGGGGCGCGTGGCGGCCCAGCGCTTCACCTGGCAAGCGACGGTGCGCGGCGAGCCAGTGATTACGGTGCGCGTCAACTGGCTGATGGGCGAAGCCAACCTCGAGCCGGCCTGGAGCTTCGGCCCGGAAGGCGAGCGCTTCGAGGCCGAGATCACGGGCGACCCGAGCGTGAAGACGAGCTTTCACGGACTCCACCCGGAATCGATCGCCGCCGGCCTGGTGCGCAATCCGGGGATCGTTGCCACGGCAATGCAGTGCGTGAATGCGATTCCCGCCGTGTGCCGCGCGGAGCCGGGCATTCGCACCTACCTCGACCTGCCGAGTTATCACGGCAAAGCCGCCGCGCGACTCCGAGCAGCGCGATGATCCTCGAGCGTTTCAAGCTGACCGATCGCGTCGCAATTGTTACGGGCGCGGGCAAAGGCATCGGGCGCGGCATCGCGCTCGCGTTCGCGGAGGCCGGCGCGCACGTCGTATGCGCCGCGCGCACGCAGGCCGACGTCGACGCGACCGCTGAGGGCGTGCGGGCACGCGGGCGACGCGCGCTCGCGGTCAGCTGCGACGTCACGAAGAGCGAGGCGCTCGCAGCGCTCGTCGCGGCGACGCTCGCGGAGTTCACGCGAATCGATCTGCTCGTGAACAACGCGGGCGGCAGCGGCCCGCGCCCCGCACTCGATACGAGCGAGCGCTTTTTCGAGGCGGCGCTGCGCTTCAACGTGACGAGCGCGTTTCTGCTGTCGCGACTCTGCATTCCGAAGATGATCGAGACCGCCGGCGGCGGCGCGATCGTGAACATCTCGTCGCGCTCGAGCGACATGGTGCAGACGGGCTTCGTCGCCTATGGCGCCGCGAAGGCCGCGCTCAACATGCTGACGCGCAACCTCGCCGCGGAGGTCGCGCCGAAGGTTCGCGTCAACGCGATCTCGGTGGGCGGCGTCGATACGCAGGCGCTCGCGATGGTGCTCTCGAACGAGGTGTTGAAGCAGCAGTTCGAGGCGAACACGCCGATGGGCCGGCCGGGCACGCCCGAGGACATCGCCGCCGCCGCGCTCTTCCTCGCCTCGCCCGCCGCGAGCTGGGTGACGGGAAAAATCTTTCAGATCGACGGCGGCACCGAGGCGCCCGCGATCCGCGTGCCGACGCCGCGGCTGTGAAGCCCCTGTCAATCGGGGTCTGACCCCGATTGACAGGGCGAAAAGGTTGCGGCCCCCGAAGCGCATTGCTTCGGGGGCCGCGTGCCTTGCCGACAGTCGCGCGACTACCGCGCGACCGCGACTCCTCCGGATTCGGGTGCGATGTCGCGCTCGTGCGCGTATCGCCGCATCCGAACACCGGCTCCGCTCGCGCGAATCTTCGAGAGCGCCCGGGCCTCGAGCTGCCGTGCGCGCTCGCGCGAGAGACCGAGCTTCTCGCCGACCTCCTGCAGCGTGTGCTCGTTCCCGCCGTCGAGACCGAAGCGCCAAACGAGAATCCGGCGCTCCCGCTCGTCGAGTACGTCGAGGCTGTCTCGCGCGAGGCCGACCAGCCGGCCTTCGTCGAGCGCCTCGCCGGCCTGTACCGCATCGGGATCGTCGACCATCTCCTGCAGGTTGCGGCGCCGACGCGACGACGCGTCGCCGATCTCCGCATCGAGCGAGAGCGGTTCCATGCCGAGCGACTGCAGCTCCTCGATCTTCTCGAGCGGCATCTCCATCGCTTCGGCCACTTCCTGCGGCGTCGCGTCGCGACCGAGCTCCTGATAGAGCTTGGTGCGCGTCTCGCTCAGCCAGCGCAGTGCGTCGTGGTGATGGCTCGGGATGCGGATCGTGCGCGCGTGATTCTGGATCGAGCGGATCAGCGCCTGCCGGATCCACCACACCGCGTAGGTCGAGAACTTGAAGCCGCGGCGCCAGTCGAATTTCTCGACTGCGCGAATCAGGCCCGTGTTGCCTTCCTGGATGAGATCCGGGAACGCGAGGCCCATGCCGCGGAACTCCTTGGCCACCGCGATCACGAGCTTCAGGTTGTGGAACACGAAGCGATTCTTGAGCTCGCTCATGGCGTCGTAGCCCGCCGTCACGCGATCCATGCGCTCATGGAATTCGCGCGCGCACAGGCCCACGGTCGCCTCGACCTCGGCGATCGTCGCGTTGAGCTCGCTCAGCGAAGCGCGGGGCCGACCGCTCGGCGGCGCGCTGCGATGCGCGCGCATGCGCTTGCGCGCCTGCTCGGCGCGGCGCAGCCGCGTTTCGATCTCGACCAGGTCCGCATGCAGCTGGCGCAGGAACGAGAACGCGAGGTCGGCCTCACGCATCGCCTTCGTCGCCTTCGTGTCGAGCCGAGCGCGCTCCTTCGCTGCAGCCGCACCCGTCAGCGCGGCCCGCTTCTTCTCGACACGCTCGAGCGTGCTCATCGCCGCGTCGAGCAGCACGCCGACTTTCGGGTCGCCGGTGCCGAAGGCCTCGGAGAGCCGGCGCGTCGTGCGTCCACTGTCCTTGCGCGCACGCCACTCGGCGATCCCGCGCCGTGCCGTCCACGGAATCCAATAGAGGGTCTCGTGGAACGCGCGCGTCGCGTCTTCGAGCTCGCGCGAGATCTTCAGCTGCTCGGGATGCGGCAGCGTGGGAATGTCCGCGACATCGCCGAAGTAAGCCGCCAACGATTCGCGCGGCGCGCCGGTGCTTCGAGAAATGGCGGACGGATTCATTGCGGGCGCCGGAGCCGGCGTCGCAGCGCTGTCAGTCTTTCGTTCGCGATCCAGCATATGCATCCCCGTGGCCGGTCGGGCGAGTCCGGCTGGGTTCGGAGCTTCTTGGTTCCTTATACGTTTCGGCGCGGCGCGCCAGCCCAAGGTGAGAAGAGCACCAACCCCCCGAGGGATGCCCTCTCTCCTTGATGCACCTATCCGGTGCATCTGCTGGCGGCTCCGCCCGAACGAGGATGAGACGTCGAACCCTCGAACTTAGTTTCAGTCGCGCCCAAATCCCCGTGGGGCAAAGCCGATACCGCGACCTCTCCCACCCTTATGGGTGGCCGCGCGGCGCGAACGAGACCGTCAGCCGCCTGTATCCACAGAGAAATTCGCCGTACATCCGCGCCGAGCGCCTCTCGTCGACCGCGAACTCACCCGTCATCGCGAGCAGCTCCTCGAGCAAGACGCGGCCTTCGAGGTTCGCGAGCTGCTCGCCGAGACACTTGTGGATGCCGTGCCCAAACGAGAGCGAGCGGGCGGGACGACGATCGAGATCGAAGCGATCGGCTGCGGCGAACTCTGCCTCGTCGCGGGTCGCCGACGCCCAGAGCAGCAGCACACCCTGCCCGGCCGTCAGCCGCTGACCGCGCAGCTCGCAGCCGCGAATCACGCGACGGCCGAGCAGGTTGGTGGGCTGGTCGACGCGCAGCGCCTCCGCCCACGCCGCGGGAATCAGCGCCGGGGCCGCGAGCACGCGCGCGAGTGAATCGCGCTGCGCTGCGAGCAGCGCCGCGGTGTTCGCAACCGCCGCCGGGACCGTCTCGGTCGCGACCACGAGCATCGAGTAGAGATTCGCGACGATCTCTTCGTCCGTGAGGGCTCGCCCGTCGATGCGAGCCGCGAGCCATGCGGAGAGGTGATCGTCGCCGACGATCGGCTGCGCGCGACGCGCCGCGACGATCTCGCCGAGGCGCGCGGCCACGCGTCCAGCGAACGCGAAGTTCTCGGGCCCGGGGCCCGCCTGCCCGCGCTTGCGTTCGAAGAAGCCGTCGATCCAAACGCGCAGCTGCTCGGCGTCTTCGCGTGCGAGTCCCAACAAGTCGGCGCCGAGCCAGATCGCGGCGCGATTCGCCCACGCGTACACGTCGAGCTCGCCGTGCTCGGCGTGCGGAGCGAGCCCCTCGCGCGCAATTGCGCGCAGCGCGGGCTCGAGTCCCGCGACGGCGCTCCGCCCGTAGCGCGACCCGATGATGCCGCGGTGAAGGCGATGCTCGGGCAGATCCATCGTCATGAACGTGTGCGGCGCGGGGTCGCGGCCCAACACCTGACCCGGCGCGGTGCCTCCACGCGCCGAGAAGGACTCCGCGTCGAGCGTCGCCGCCCAGACGTCGTCGAAGCGCGACAGCGCCCAGCAGTCGTACTTCTCGAGGTAGTGAACGGGGCTCTCGGCTCGCAGGCGGGCGTACGCGGGCTGCGGGTCGCGCATCACCTCGTCGTCGTACGGGTCGTAGAGCAAGTGCGCTCGACTTCTCAGGGTCCGAGCAGCTCGACCGTGTTCCCGTCCGGATCCTCGACCATCGAGACGCGCACGCCCGGTCGCAGCAGCCGCGGTTCGACCGCGATCTTCGCGCCGGCCGCTCGGCACGCCTCGACCGTCTCGTCGAGGTTCGTCAGCTGAAACGTGACGTAACGGAAGCCGATGCCTCCCGTAATGCCTCCACCCGGCGCGCGCGCCGTCGGCGGCTTCTCGGGTGCGAGAAGCTTGAAGA